>JBDSMV010000132.1:0-19281 GCA_039915715.1 Rubrivivax sp.
CAATTCGAAGAGCCGGCCGCGCACCGACTCGAACAATCGCGCCGGGCTGCCTTGCTGGAAATCGGTGCGGCCGCAGCCGCGGATCAGCAGGGCGTCGCCGCTGAAGACCATCGTGCGGTCATCCAGCACATGGCTCATGCAGCCGTCGGTGTGGCCCGGGGTCGACCATGCCAGCAGATGCCGAGCGCCAAAGACGACCCGGTCGCCATCGCCCAGCAGCCGGTCGGCGCCCTCTGCGCCCGTGGCCGCCGCCAGCAAGATCGCACTGCCCAGCCGCTCGCGCAGCAGCCACGCGGCTGTCACGTGGTCGGCGTGAACATGGGTTTCCAGCGTCGCCACCAGCCGCAGGCCGAGTTCACCGAGCAACGCCTGGTCGCGCTGGGCCTGTTCGAGCACCGGGTCGATCAGCAGCGCCTGGCCACCGTCGGCCAGCAGGTAGGTGTAGGTCGACGAGGTGGTGTCGAAAAGCTGGCGAAAGATCATCATCGTCTCGTCCCTTCGGCACTGGCCGCGGCAGGTCGCAAGCCAGGGTTGCGGCAGATCAGTGTGAGGGCGGTGTCTGCTCGTCACCGTCGACCGGCGAGTCCGATGCCACCCGGAAGCGCTCGCTGGCCCAGGCGCCCAGGTCGTCGTTGCGACAGCGTTCACCGCAGAACGGCCGCCAACGGTTCGACGGTTCGAACAGCGCCGGCTTGCCGCACCCCGGACAGGGCACTGTGCGCGAGTCCTGATTGGGGGTCTTCACCATCAAGGCAAGCGGGGCACCGGCGACGGGGTCCAGTCGCTACTCAGGAACACAGCGCCAGCTCGAAAGGGATGTCGCCGGCCGCCGCGCGCAAGCGGCCCTCGGCATCGGGCCGCATGAAACGGATCGACACCATCAGCCGGTGGCCGGTGATCTCGGGCACCAGGTCGGGGTCCGGCTCGATCCGCACCCGCATCAGGTGGTAGCTGCGGCCAGCGGGCAGGCTCTGCTGGTAGACGCCGCCGGTGGCCATCATGCGGTGCGGCTCACCGCTGTCGCGCAGCAGGCCCAGCAGCACCTGCAGCGCCTCGGCCAGCGGCAGCAGGGTGTCGACCCAGCCCTGCAGATCGGTACGGCGCCGCTCTGCGGGGTGCTGCTGCCAGGCGTAGTAGGCGGGCAGATCGAATTCGCAAGTGCCGCCCGGGATGCCGATGCGGCTTCTGATGCTCATCAGCCATTCATTGGAGGCGAGTGTGTGGCCGGCCTTGCCCTGCAACTGATTGAGACCGTCGAACGCATGGTCGATGCGGCCGATGGTTTCATCCAGCGCACGTTCGGAGATGCTGGGGTGGCCGCGGTAGCTCTGGAACTGCGCCCGGTGACGCTCCAGCTCCATCAGCACATCGCTTTTGAGATCGGCGCGGGCGGCCACGTCCATGATCTCGAACAATGTCACCAGAACGAAGTGGTGGTCGACCGCGGCATCGCGCGCGAGCAACTGCCCCAGGCGGTCGAACAGGTGTTCGAGCCGCAGCATCGTGCGGATGCCTTCGTTGAAGGGGTGCTCGTAGAGGATCAAGGCGGGTCGTGTGCAGGAGGCAACGGTCGGAGACGCAAGGCATGAAGATTGTTTCACAGGCACCGTGCCCGACTGACTGCAACGACCTGTGCGCAGCGGTGGCATGCGCGGTTCGCGACGCATCGGGTTCCCGCTCCCGGGAAGCCGAAACCCAAACCCCGGGTCAGGCCCGTTCCTGCCAGCTTCGCCAGACCGAACGAACCGCCTCCTGAAACTGCGCCAGCGTCAGCCCCACGTTGAGGATCACCGCATCGGCGATCGCCAGCCGCACTGCGCGCGGCGCCTGTTGGGCAATCACGCGCTGCGCCATCTCACGCGACCAACCGGGGCGCTGCGCCACCCGGTCGATCTGTGTGGCCTCATCGCAGTCGATCACCAGCACCCGCTCGACCCGTGCCCGCCAATGCGTCGACTCGGCCAGCAACGGCACGTCGTAGACCACCGGGCGGCCCTGTGCCGCTTCGGCCTGGCGACCCGTTTCGGCGCCAATCAACGGGTGCAGGACCCTTTCGAGCTGCGCCTTGACTTGCGGGTCGCCAAAGGCCAACTCGCGCATTCGCGCCCGGTCGAGCGCGCCATCAAGCGCAACCACCTGCTGCCCGAAGGCGGCGGCCAACGGCGCCATCGCGGCCCCGCCGGCGGCGGTCAGTGCGCGCGAGATCGCGTCGGTGTCGACCAGGTGCGCGCCGCAATCGACCAGCACCTGCGCGGCGGTGCTCTTGCCGCTGCCGATGCCGCCGGTGAGCCCGATCGTGCGGATCGGCAACGCCGCGGCGACATCGGAGGTCAGGCCCAGCCGATCCACCCCAGCACCGTTGGCAAGCCCGCCAGCAGCACCACCAAACCACCACCGGCCAGGAACGGACCGAACGGCACGAATCGACCCTCGCGGAGCGATCCGGTGGCCTTCATCACCAAGCCGATCGCAGCGCCGATCACCGAGGCCATCAACACGATCGGCAGGATCGCCTGCCAACCGAGCCAGGCACCCAGCGCCGCCAGGAGCTTGAAGTCCCCATAACCCATGCCTTCCTTGCCGGTAGCGAGCTTGAAGAACACATAGACGAGCCACAGCGACAGGTAGCCCGCGGCGGCTCCACCCACGGATTGCGTCAGGGTCAGCCCCGGCAACCACCCCAGTGCCGCGGCCACCAGCCCGGCCCACAGCAGCGGCAAAGTCAGCGCGTCGGGCAGCACGGTGGTGTCCCAGTCGATCAGCGCCAGTGCCAACGTGGTAGCGGCCATTGCGCACCACAGCAGCGTGGCAGGCTGCGGGCCCAGGCGCCAGCCGATGGCGGTGAACAGCAGTGCCGTGGCCAGCTCCACCAGCGGATAGCGCATCGCAATCCGGGTCTTGCAACTCGCGCAGCGCCCGCGCAGAAACAACCAGCTCGCGAGCGGAATGTTCTCAAACCAGCGGATGCGGTGATTACAGGCGGGACAGCGTGACGCCGGGCGCGACAGGGTCAGCGGTTTCAGTTCCGACAATGCCTGGTCGAGCCCGCCGGCTGTCAGCACCAGCCGTTCCGGGGCCGGCCCCGCAAACACGCGCTGGAACGAGTTGCTGTCGCCCAGTTGCGCCGCCACGTCTCCCCACCACTGGCGCTCGAGCATCAGCGGCATGCGGTGCACCACCACGTTGAGGAAGCTGCCGATCACGAGCCCCAGCAGCGTCAACAACCAAGGGGTGGTCAGAAATTCGACAAGCGCCGCCAGCGGCAGGCCGGCCAGCGACTCGAACACGTCAGACGACCGCGCCCAGCTTGAAGATCGGCAGGTACATCGAGACCACGATGCCGCCGATCAGCACCCCCAGGATGACGATGATGAAAGGCTCCATCAGGCTCGACAAGCCCTTGACCATCTCGTCGACTTCGTCCTCGTAGAACTCCGCCGCCTTGGCCAGCATATGGTCCAGCGAGCCGGATTCTTCACCGATGGCCGCCATCTGCAGCACCATGGTCGGGAACACGTTGGTGGCGGTCATCGACGTGGTCAGCGCCGAACCGGTAGACACGTCGCGCTGGATTTGTTCGGTGGCCCGGGCATAGACCATGTTGCCCGAGGCTCCGCCCACCGAATCGAGCGCTTCAACCAGCGGCACGCCGGCCGCGAACATGGTCGACAAGGTGCGGGTCCAGCGCGCGATCACCGACTTGTTGATGAGGTCGCCGAACACCGGGATGCGCAGCAGCAGCCGGTCCATCGCCATCTGCATCTTCTCGGAGCGCTTCCAGCTTTCCATGAAGAAGTAGCCGCCGCCGAACAGCAGGCCGAAGATCGCCCACCACCAAGTGGTGAAGAACTTCGACATCGCGATCACGATCTGGGTCGGCAGCGGCAACTCGCCGCCGAACGACCGGAAGACATCCTCGAACGCCGGAATCACGAAGATCATGATCACCGTCAGCACGATGAACGCCACCACGATCACTGCCACCGGGTACATCAGCGCCGACTTGATCTTGCTCTTGATCGCCATCGTCTTTTCCTGGTAGATGGCCAGGCGATCGAGCAGCGCTTCAAGGATGCCGCCAGTCTCACCGGCTTCGACCAGGTTGCAATAGAGCGAATCGAAATGCAGCGGGTGCTTGCGGAAGGCCGACGACAGGCTGGTGCCGGTTTCGACATCACCTCGAACGTCGTTGAGCAGCTTGGTCATGCGCGGGTTGGTGCTACCGCGCGCGACGATGTCGAATGACTGCAGCAGCGGCACACCGGCTTTCATCATCGTTGCCAGCTGGCGCGTGAAGATTGCGATGTCTCTCTGCTTGATCGAGCGGCCGCCGCTGCTGCGGCGTTTGCGCACCTTCGTGACCAGAATGCCCTGGCGGCGCAGGCTGGCGTTGACCACGGCTTCGCCACCGGCGCGCATCTCGCCGCGCTGGATCTTGCCGTTGCGGTCCTTGCCCTCCCACTCGTAGATGAGTTCCTTGCCGGGTTTCGATGCGAGTGCTGCTGTGGCCATGGGATGTCGGTAGGCTTGCGTGGTGCGGTTCGCTGGAGACGGGCTCTCAGGAGCGGATCACTGGGTTATCGGCAGGAAGTCGCGGGTGGCACAGGGCGGCGGGGTCGAAGCTGCAAGCAACTGCATGTGTAGCCAGCCACGCCCTTTGGCCATCATTCGTTGGTGACCGAGATGATCTCTTCCAATGTCGTGAGGCCCGACCGCACCTTGATGAGTCCCGACTGACGCAGGTCGCGCACCCCGTCGAGCTGGGCCTGGCGCGCGATGTCGGGCGCATTGCCCTCGCTCAAGATGATGGTCTGGATGGCCTCGGTGATCGGCATCACTTGGTAGACACCGACCCGCCCCTTGTAGCCGTTGTTGCAGGCCGAACAGCCGACGGCACGATAGGGTTTCCAGTTGCCGTCCAGGTCTTCGGCCTTGAACCCGGCCCGCAGCAACGACTCGGCAGGGTAATCGGCTGGCTTCTTGCAGTTCTCGCACAGCTTTCTCGCCAGGCGCTGGGCCGTGATCAACAGCACGCTCGACGCGATGTTGAACGGCGCCACGCCCATGTTCAGGAGCCGCGTCAAGGTGCTCGGCGCGTCGTTGGTGTGCAGGGTGCTCATCACCATGTGGCCGGTCTGAGCGGCCTTGATGGCGATGTCGGCGGTTTCCAGGTCGCGGATCTCGCCGACCATGATGATGTCCGGGTCCTGCCGCAAGAAGGACTTGAGCGCAGCGGAGAAGGTCAGCCCCGCGCGGTCGTTGACGTTGACCTGGTTGATGCCGGGCAGGTTGATTTCGGCCGGGTCTTCGACAGTGGCGATGTTCACGCCCGGCTGGTTCAAGATGTTGAGGCACGTGTAGAGCGACACTGTCTTGCCGCTGCCCGTCGGGCCTGTCACCAGGATCATCCCGTAGGGCCGCACGATGGCGGTCATCAGGCGGTCTTTCTCGACCTTCTCGTATCCCAGTGCTTCGATGCCGAGCTTGGCGCTGGACGGATCCAGGATCCGGATCACCACCTTCTCGCCGAACAGCGTGGGCAGCGTGCTGACCCGGAAGTCGATCGCCTTGCTGCCGAACTTCAGCTTCATGCGGCCGTCTTGCGGCACCCGCTTTTCGGCGATGTCCATGCGCGAGATGACCTTGATGCGCGACGCGAGCTTGTCCTTAATGGCGATCGGCGGCTGGGTGATCTCGCGCAACTCACCGTCGATGCGGAAGCGCACGCGGTAGTTGTATTCGTAAGGCTCGAAGTGCAGGTCCGACGCGCGCATGTTGATGGCGTCGATCAGCATCTTCTGCAGGAAGCGCACCACCGGCGCGTCTTCGACATCGGCCGCTACATCGGCACTCTCGGCGGCCGCGGCTTCATCGTCGGTGACATCGAACTCGAAGTCGTCGCTGGCCATCGACAACAGCACCTCGTTGGCGCTGGTGGTCTGGCTTTCGAGTTGTCGCACCAGCTTGTCGTACTCGACGATCACCCATTCGGGCGTCAGCTGGGTCGCGAACTTGATGCGCTCGGTGGCTTCCTGGTCCGTGGGGTCTGCGGCGCCGATGAAGAGCCGGTTGCCGCGTTTGCCCAGCACCAGCAACTGGTACTGGGAGGCAATCTTCGGGTCGACGATGTTGCGCGGCAACTTCTGCAGATCGACCGCATTCAGGTCGACCAATGGCAGTGCCAGGCTGCTGGCCAATGTGTGCGCCAGATCGTCGGCCTTAATCGCGTTGGCGCTCATCAGCGCAGACACGAACGACGACTTCCGCTCGCGGGCCGTCTTGGTGAACTCCTCTGCGCTCTTGGCCGTGAGCTTGCCGGCGTTGACGAGCACGCGAGCCACCCCGGACAAGGACGACTGCGGCGGTTCGATCAGGGCTTCGACGGCCATCGGCTTCAACTCCGCACAGGCATCACAGGCATAAGGGCGCGATGATCGCTGATTGAGCTGGCGGTGTAAACGCAGAACAGCGCTGCCAACAAGAGCCGCCAGCATGCTTGGCGGGCCCAGGGAACGCGGCCCCTCGTGCCGCCGGTCGAGGTGAGAGGCATCGAGCCTCCGGCCCCGATTTTCCGCATGTCCCCGAAAACGGAATCCCGACGCCGGCTAGGTCGGAGAATGGCGCATCGATCCATCGTGCGACAAGTGCGGTACGGCCCATGTGCATCGGAGGGGCGCCCTACTGCGCCACCAGCTGGACGCGGCGGTTCTTGGTCCGGCCGGCTTCTTCCGCATTGCTGGCCACAGGGGCCAGGTTGGCCACGCCGCGTGCGATCAGCCGCTTGGCGTCGATGCCGTGCTGTTTCGCGAGCGCGCTTGCCACCGCTTCGGCGCGTCTTTGCGAGAGCTGCACATTGAGCTCGAGACTGCCCTGGTTGTCGGTGTGCCCGACGATGTAGACCTTCAGTTTCGGGTCGGCTTGCAGCAGCTTGGCCATCTGCTCCAACTGTGGCGCCGACTCGGTCTTGACCTCGGACTTGCCGGTGTCGAAGAACAGGCCGTAGAGGGCGATCTTGCCTTCGGCTTGCAGGCCCTTCTGCATCTGCTCGGTTGAGACCGTAACCTGCCCGGCAAGCATCGGTGCCGGCTCGATCACCACCACGGTGGCGGCCGTTCGCTCCCATATCGAGTCGGGTGCGTTGACCCAGACGACGACGAAGGTGTCCTGGCCACCGCGGCTTGGCTTGCCGCTCCAGTAACGCAGCTCTCGGGGTGAGCTGCCAACGCCAGGGCTGATGCGGTTTTGTGCCCACTGGCGCGGCTCGAGCAGCACACGGCGGTAGCCTTCGTTGATTAGCCCATTGGCGCAGGCTGCAAGCTCGCAGCTGTAGAGCAGCTTGAAGCCGGCCTGCCGCAGGGCGTTTGTGTAGTTGCGAAAGACCTCGAGCGGCTCGGCACCGCTTGGCATGATGTAGTGACTGGCTTGCAGCTGGCCTACGACCGTCAGCGATTTATCGAAGACGAGCTGCGTGTCTTTGTTGAAGCGGCCGGGACCCTACGGCAGCAACAAAGACGCAAAGCGCTCGTTGGCGCTGTTGTTCGGCACGGCTGCGTTGTAGCGGCTGACGAGGGGATGGTCCTTGGCCCCCGGCAATTCCTTGGCTTCAGTGGCTGCGACGGCTGTGCCAACTGCGGCCAGCAAGCCCAGCACCACGAATGGCTTCAAAAGACCTCGAATCGACATGCAAGCTCCTTCCGACAGGCGGTGGGTAGCGCCTCCTCGCGCGACCGGCGTGCGCAGACGAGGGGTGGTGCAACCGCCGGCTGCGGTGAATTGGAAGCGGTAAATCGAGGTGATTTCTTAACGCGCTTTAAATTGCCACAATCAGAGGCATCGAGGGATGGGTTTTGGTAGCTTTTCGCGCGTACATCCCGAGACGCGGCTCAACGACGTTGATCTAACAGCACTGCGACTTCGCCAGCCATCCGCACATTCGTCGCGCCTGACGCCTTGCACCCAATCACTCGATGGACGCTCACGGCTTGGCAGCTGACAAGAACGCACCTGATTCTTATCACATCATTCGGCGCGCAGAACGCTATCGATGGTCTGGACGGCAGCTTGTAAGTCGCGATCTGTCGTCGATGTCGCAACGAAAACTGGTCGGGGTGAGAGGATTCGAACCTCCGGCCTCTACGTCCCGAACGTAGCGCTCTACCAGGCTAAGCTACACCCCGATTGAATGGCATCAAGGTCGAGCGACCGTGCTGAACCAATTCAAGACGATCGGTGAACCGACCGTGCGCACAAGTCTAGCAGAGCCTCGCGCGCACGAGAGGGTGGCAGATGCGCCAGTGCATCGCGTGCTTGGTCGGCTTCGCGCCGCGCCGCGTCGCGGGTGGCGTCCAGCGCCCCGGTGCTGCGCACGATCTGCAGGATCCGGGGCAGACCCTGCAGATCACCGTTCCGGATCGCACGCCTGACCACCTCGCGGTCGGCTTCGCCGGCACGTTCCATCGCAAGCAGCAGCGGCAGGGTGGGTTTGCCTTCACGCAGGTCGTCGCCGACGTTCTTGCCCAACTCATCACTGTTGCCTTCGTAGTCGAGCAGGTCGTCGACGAGTTGAAAGGCGGTTCCGAGTGATCGCCCACAGGCGGCACAGTTTTCTTCTACGGTGGTGTCCGCGCCGGCCAGCACTGCGCCCAGCCTCGCGCTGGCTTCGAAGAGCTTGGCGGTCTTGAAGCGGATCACGCGCAGATAGTCGTCCACGCTCAGGTCCGGGTCGCGCATGTTCATCAGCTGCAGGACCTCGCCTTCGGCGATCACGTTGGTGGCATCGGCTAGCACATCCAGCACCCGCATGCGGTCGACTGACACCATCATCTGGAAGGCGCGGGAATACAGAAAGTCACCCACCAGCACCGAAGCCGCATTTCCGAACAGCGCGTTGGCCGTGGCCCGGCCGCGGCGCAGCGACGACTCATCGACCACGTCGTCGTGCAGCAGTGTCGCGGTATGGATGAACTCGACGATGGCCGCCAGCTCGTAGCGGTCCGGACCCACATAGCCCAGCGCTTCCGAGACCAGCAGCACGAGGCGGGGGCGGATGCGCTTGCCGCCCGCGCCGATGATGTAGCTGGCAATGCGGTCGATCAGCACCACCTGCGACGACAGGCGCGCGCGGATCACCTCGTCCACGCGCAGCATGGCCGCATCGGTCGGATCGGCCCCGGGATCTGGAAGAGCGTTGGAGGTCTGCACGGAGGCTGCTTCTGTGTTTCACATTATAGGAACCCCGGTCCGCCAGGCGTCCGCCGGCGCTCGGAGCGCGACAGCGCCGTGCTAGACTCATGGGCTTCGCGCGGATGATGTGTGCCCGTACATGTTTCACATGAGTGCCCAACATGGACTCAGTCCCGGCCTCTTGCGCAAGCTCATTTTGAAAGGTTCGCTACATGTACGCAGTCATAAAAACCGGCGGCAAGCAATACAAGGTTGCTTCCGGCGAGAAGATCAAGGTCGAACAGATTGCTGCGGACGTGGGCCAGGAGCTCACGATCGAGCAGGTGTTGGCCGTCGGTAGCGGCGCGGACCTGCAGATCGGCGCGCCGTGGGTCACCGGCGCCAGTGTCTTGGCCACCGTGGTAGCACACGGCCGGCACGACAAGATTCGCATCTTCAAGATGCGTCGCCGCAAGCACTACCAGAAGCACGGCGGTCACCGCCAGAACTTCACCGAATTGCAGATCGGCGCAATCAGCGCCTGAAGGAGCACCCACCATGGCACAGAAAAAGGGCGGCGGCTCCACGCGAAACGGTCGTGACTCGAATCCGAAGATGCTTGGCGTGAAGATCTACGGCGGGCAAACCATCTCAGCTGGTTCGATCATTGTTCGCCAACGCGGCACCAAGTTCCATGCCGGTTCCGGTGTGGGCATGGGCAAGGACCATACGCTGTTTGCGCTGGTCGGTGGCTCGGTGTCGTTTGCCGTGAAGGGCGCGTTGAGTCGACAAACGGTCTTCGTGACGCCAGGCTGACAGTCGCCCCCGGTCCGGTCCCCGGGCGCCGCGAGGCACTTGGCTCGAATTGGGACAAGGCAGGGGCTTTATCCGGGTTTTGCTGGCAGGCCTGTCTGTCATCATGCGTTGACATGAAGAATGGGATGCGCATCGAAGGTGCTGTCGCACCGACCTGTCTGCGGTTGCGCCGAGGCGGAACATGACCGGGTCGGCGCCTGTCGGCGCACTCGCGCAGATCCTGGAAATGGCCAGGTGGGCACCCAGTGGAGACAACACCCAGCCCTGGCGCTTCGAAGTCGTTTCTGCACACCATCTGGTGGTCCACGGGTTCGATACGCGGGATTATTGCGTCTATGACCTCGACGGGCGTGCGAGTCAGATGTCACTCGGCGCGCTTGTGGAAACCGTTGCGATTGCGGCGACCGCGCACGGCCTGAGGGTCGACTGTCGATGGCGGTCCGACTCTCCAGACGACCGCCCCACGTTTGATCTGAAGTTCACAGCCGATGGAGGGTTGCAACGAGACCCTCTGCATGACTTCATCGAGCAGCGCAGTGTCCAGCGCAAACCTTATGCCACGGCGCCGCTGACTGCCGACGAGAAGGCAGCTTTGGAGACATCGGTATCAGGCACCGGTCACCGCATGCTTTGGCTGGAATCTCGCCGCGAGCGATTTGCGATGGCGCGGCTGCTTTTCAGATCGGCCCGATTGCGCTTGGTGACACCGGAGGCCTACATCGTCCACCGCGACGTGATCGAATGGAACGCTCGGCACAGCGTCGATCGCATTCCGGATCAAGCATTGGGTGTCAATCAGATGATGCTCTCGACGATGCGGTTCGTCATGCACAGCTGGGAACGCGTGCAGTTCTTCAACCGCTTTCTCGCCGGGACATGGATGCCGCGGATTCAGATGGACTTCGTGCCGGCACTGGCATGCGGCGCTCATTTCCTGATCCTGTCACCGATTCAGCCCGACGGTCTCACTGCCCACGTAGCGGCGGGTCGAGCGCTACAGCGCTTTTGGTTAACGGCAACGCGCTTGGGCCTGATGCTGCAACCGGAGTTGACGCCGTTGATTTTTGCGCGGTATGCGCAAGAAAACCGGCCATTCTCCGTTCACCGTGAGGCTTCGAGTTCGGCGCGGGCTGTCTCCACTGAGTGGATGCAAATCGTCGGCGCGGATGCCGCTTCACGGGGCGTCTTCCTCGGCCGCATCGGACGCGCTCAGGCACCCCTATCGCGTTCGCTGCGCCACGACGTGGCGAATCTTCAGCATGTGGCTGACCGCACCTCCGACCGGACATGAGCACACCCAACGAGCCCGTCGCGATGTTGTCTGGCGTGTCGAAGGCATACCAGCTCGATGCGGTTCGGGTGCCTGTTCTTGAAAACGTGAATCTCATCGTCAGACCGGGCCAGTTCACCGTGCTGCTGGGTCCCTCCGGCAGTGGCAAGACAACGCTTTTGAATCTGGTGGGCTGCGTGGACCGCCCCGACCTTGGAGAGGTGACGGTCGTTGGTCAGGACGTCGGGGCTCTCGATGACGACGCGTTGTCGGACTTCCGTGGGCGCAACATCGGCTTCATCTTCCAGAACTTCAACCTTCTGCCGGTGCTCAGTGCGTATGAAAACATCGAGTATCCGATGTTGCTGGCCGATGTACCGCCGGCAAGGCGGGCACGACATGTTCCGAGGTTGTTGCGCGCGGTCGGTCTCGAAGACCGTGCCAAGAACCTGCCCGGGCAACTGTCCGGGGGTCAACGTCAGCGCGTGGCCATCGCCCGCGCATTGGCGCTGAAACCACGGCTCGTCATCGCGGACGAGCCCACAGCCAATCTGGACACCCGCACCGGAGCCGAGATTCTTTCGCTGATGCGTCACATGCAAAGACGCTACGGCATATCGTTTCTGTTTTCATCACACGACCCGGCTGTGATTGCGGCTGCTGACGACACGATCTTTCTCACCGACGGAAAGATCAGAGGCATCAAGCGTCAGCAGGATGCGACGCACGCTCAGGCAAGCCGAGAGACGGGCTCGCCTTCATCAACGGCGGGTGGCGCACCCGCCGAAGCCGTGGAAGAAGCGTCCACCGAATGATCGATTTTTCCCTTGCGGCACGGAATCTGTTGCGCAATCGGAGGCGCTCGTTCGCCACCTTCATTGCTTTGGTGATCGGCACGTCGTCGATTCTCTTTTTTGGTGGTTATCGCAAGAACATCGAGTACACCATGCAGACCGCCTACGTGCGAGAAGATGGGCACCTGCAGATTCAGCACCGCGATCTCTATCTTTACGGCAGCGGCAATGCGGTTAAGTATTCGATAGTCGACTACCAACGAATCATCGACGCGATCAAGTCAGACGAAGTTCTGGGCAAGATGACCGCAGTGGTGTCGCCTGCCCTGCAGTTCGGCGGTATCGCCAGCAATTTTCCGGCGGGAGTTTCGCGAACCGTGCTGGGTGTCGGAACCGTCGCGGCGGACAAGAACCGGATGCGCTCGTGGAACGAGTTTGCATTGCCGTTGCAGGCGCCGAATTTTGCACTCGAGGGTTCGGCGCCCGACTCCGCAATCGTCGGTCATGGGGTCGCTCGGGTGCTGATGCTGTGTGATGTGCTCGGCATCGCGGACTGCCCGAAGCCTGTGGTCGAAGCCAAGGTAGCCGGCGAAGCACTGCCGGCGGACATCGCCGGGTTGGCAAAACTGGACATGCCGGTTGTGGAAGCTTCAACCACCGCCCGCCCGCGAATCGAGTTGCTTGCCAACAGCGCGGGTGGAGCACCGAACGTTGTCTCTTTGCAGATCCTGCGGGCCGAGCGTCAGGGCTTCAAGGAACTGGACGAGGTTTATCTGATGCTCCAACTTTCGGAAGCGCAGAGGCTCGTCTATGGGCGGGGCAATCCGAAGGTTACGGCCATCATGGTTCAACTTCACAAGAGCGCGAACACGCCAGTTGCGAAAGCTCGACTGCAGGAGCTGCTGCTGCGCGTCGCACCGCAGCAGCCGCTGGCTGTACTCGACTTTCGGGAGATGAATCCGTTTTTCGTGCAAACACTGCAGATGTTCGACGCGATATTCGGATTCATTTTTTTGCTGATCGCGTCGATCGTGCTGTTCACGGTCGGCAACACCATGAGCACCGCAGTGATGGAGCGAACCGTGGAGATCGGCACCCTTCGCGCGATGGGCTTGCGCCGGCTCGGTGTGCAGCGTCTCTTCGTCACTGAAGGGACCTTGCTCGGCGTTGCGGGTGCGGGTGTCGGTGCGATGGTCGCCATCTTAGGGTCGGCCGCAGTCAATCATCTGGGTTTGACTTGGCTACCGCCAGGCAGCGCCCAGCCCCTTCCGCTGCTGATGCGGGTGTGGGGCGAAACCTTCACCATCGTCGGCACGACATTTGGGTTGATGGCGATCGCGGCCTTCTCCGCCTGGTGGCCCGCACGCAGGGCGTCACGTTTGGTCGTTGTCGACGCACTTCGCCACGTTTGATTCCCAACCAACGAGCAACTGCCTTGAAGACGATTGCACTTTCATTCGTTGCCTTGATGGGCTTGGTGCTTGTAAACAGTGCAGCAGCCCTCGACGCGCAGCAGATTCTCAGCGCCAGCGACTCAGTCAGAAACCCGGGCGTGCCCTTCAGTGTTGTGGTCGGGCTGACGGAATTTCAAGATGGCAAGCGGGTGGATTCGAATTCAATGACCACCTATTCCAGAACGCTGGAAGACCGTGGCCGCTTTGCCACCATCGTCCGCTTCACGGCTCCGGCGCGGGATGTCGGAAAGGTGATGCTGAAAAACGGCCAGGACCTCTGGTTCTACGATCCGAACACGAAGGCCAGCGTGCGCCTCTCACCTCAGCAACGGCTGCTGGGCCAGGCGTCCAACGGTGATGTCGTTACCGTCAACCTGGCGCGAGATTACAGCGCGACGCTGGTGGCTGAAGAAGAGATTCAAGACGGCGAGCGCAAGACACGGCGGGCCTACAAGCTGGAACTGTCCGCCGCTGTCGACGATGCAACCTACCGCCGCATCGAGATGTGGGTCGGCGCAGACAATGAGTGGCCGCTCAAGGGACGTTTCTTTTCTGACTCCGGGCGCCTGCTGAAGACGGTTTATTACCGGCGTTTCGCGCGAGAAATGGGCCGGGAGCGACCGACCGAATTGGTGATCATCGACGGATTGAATGCGGGGTCGGTGACGTTGTTGAGGTTGTCAGACTATGCAGCCAAGGAATTGCCGGCGACTTGGTTCGTCAAGGACAATTTGCCCAGGTTCCAACCGGAATAGCCAGAGATGAAAGCGACACGACTTGGCCTTATCAGTGGACTGGTGCTTGCCCTTCTGCTGGGCACCAACTGGGCGATCGGCGCTGACGAACCGATCACCGATTTCGATGCGTTGGCACTGCAGCCGGAGCCTGTCACGTCGGTACCAGTCTCCGGAGCGACCAAGCTGCTCGGCGAGGTGGTGGTGGGTCATGAGAATCGGAGATATGGTCAAAGCGAAGATGACATCAGCCGGGTGTCGGTGGACTACCGGACGAGTTTCCGCGTAACGGAATATTTGAGTGGCAGTTTCTCGGCCCGAATCGATTCGATGGACCCACCGGCGGCGGAGGTGCAAAACCCGGCACTGAGTCTGAGAGAGGCTTACCTGACCTGGCAGAGCCCTGGTGCAAGGCAGTTGGTGGAAATCGGGCGCGTCAACCTGCGCGAAGGTCCTGGATACGGCTACAACCCTACCGACTTCTTTCGTTACAACGCCCTCAGAACCATCAGCACGATCGACCCTGTGTCGCTCCGCGAAACGCGTCTTGGCACGGTCATGTTGCGTGGGCAGCAACTGTGGCCCAGTGCATCGGTCGACGTGCTCTTTGCGCCGAAATTGGAATCTGAACGAAGCCACAAGGGGTTTTCGGCAGATTGGGGTGCAACCAATTCGCGTAGCAGGGGCCAAGTCGCGTTGGGAAGCCGAATTTCCGAAACCGCGAATTCTCGGGTTTTGCTTTACAAGGAGGCGGGGGAGGATTTGGCGGCGGGTGCGAGCCTGACTTCGTTGGTGTCCGATTCGTCGGTGGTGCATGCGGAGTGGTCGGGTGGCAAGGAGCCCACCTTGCTACAGCGCGCGTTGAAGCAGAACTCACAGACCAGATTCGGCAGCAGGTTTGCGGGCGGGTTGACCTACACGACAGCGAGTCGACTGTCGCTGACGGCGGAGTACCAGTACAATGGCTTCGCGCTCGACAGAAAAGCATGGCAGGCGCTGACGCAAGCTCCGCTCGGCATACGCATTGCGTATTTTGGAGAATCTCTGGACCGACAGGATAACGCGGCCCGACATGCGATTTTGCTGTACGCTGTACAGCGCGATTTGGGAATTAAAAACCTCGAATTAACTGCGTTGCTGAAGTTGAATCGCGCCGACAACAGCAGGCTGACCTGGTTGGAACTTCGGTATCACTTTGACCGGGCAGACTTGGCGTTGCGGTTGCAGGACAATACCGGTGCGGCGGGAGCCGAGTTCGGAACGGCGCCGGTGCGGAATTCCGCTGGTTTGCTTTTCTCCTATTACTTCCTTTAGATTTGGATTCGCGCTTGGCGGTTTTCAAATCAGAACAGGATGGTGCAATTCCCGTCGATGACGGTGGAACTGTTGCACGTCGCCGTCGAATTCTGTTCGTCGCTGAGGCAGTGACACTCGCCCACGTTGCGCGTCCGGCCTCGCTACTGAGATGTCTCGATCGGGAGGTTTTCGACGCCAAGTTTGCGGCCGATGTCCGAAGTCGAAAGTTTCTTTCGCTCGAACCCGATCAGTTCGTGCCGATAGAGAGCATCGACAGCGCAGTTTTCGAGCGCCGACTCCGCCGTGGAGTACCCGTCTACACCCGAGCGGAGTTGGAAGGTTATGTCCGTGCCGACCTTGCCTTGATAGAGAAAACCCGTCCCGACGTGATCGTCGGCGATTTCAGGCTTTCTTTGTCGGTCAGTGCGAGATTGGCGGGCATTCCTTACGCCTGCATCACCAACAGCTACTGGAGCCCATTTGCGCGTGAGCTTTCTTTTCCCATACCGGTTTTGCCTTGGACGCGTTTTGTTCCGCTGCACGTAACACAACGCATGTTCGACAAGATGCACCGGCACATCCTTGCACCGCACAGTCGACCACTGAACCAAGTGCGGTTGGCTTATGGGCTTCCAGAGTTAGGCAGCGGGTTGCGTCAGGTCTACACCGATGCAGACCATGTACTGTACGCAGACAGCCCCGACCTCTTTCCCCTGATCGACCCACCATCGAACCATTTGCATCTCGGCCCCATACCTTGGTCGCCGCCGGTGGAATTGCCGGTCTGGTGGGACGACCTTCCGACCGACCGTCCCATCGTGTATGTGACGATGGGTAGTTCTGGATGTGCGAAGGATTTGGATCTTGTCGTTGCCAGCGTGGCTGAACTGCCGGTGAATGTCATCGTGGCAACCGTTGGCGCACCATTGCAACATGGACATTTGCCAAACGTCTGGTCTGCCGACTACCTTCCTGGCGACCTGGCAGCCGCCAAGGCTGCTGTCGTGATTTGCAACGGGGGCAGTCCGACCTCACAGCAAGCCCTGGCGGCTGGCAAGCCGGTAATTGGCATTTGCCGCAACATGGATCAGATGTTGAACATGCGAGCGCTGGTGGCTGCCTCTGAACAAGGCGTCTTCGGCATCTTGCTTCGATGCGATCGTCTCAAGAAACAACAACTCAAAGATGCCGTTTCCGCAACGCTTCTACATGTTCCGGCCAGTCGCAGAAGTCTCAATCAACACAGCAGAGCCGCATTCCCGGATTTCGCGACGCGCTTCAAGCAGCTTCTCGTCCGGATAGATGACGCCCGGACGGGTTGGACGCCGTTGGAGCAGACATCGGGTCGACAGTAATCAAGGTGGTTTCGTGCTTTGGGCATCCGCGTAAATAAAGGCGCTTGATGCCGTTTCGAAACAGAAAAGCGGGCCAAATTTGGCCCGTTTTTCATAGACGCATCCCGCGCGCACCCTGCGGTGCGCAGCAGTCAGGTCAGGCCTTGCGGCGCTTGCCGGCGACACCCAGACCCACGAGAGCCAGACCCACCAGCGCCATCGTGCCGGGTTCCGGAACATCAGAGCGCTGGAAAATAGACGTCGAGGTGTTGGCGGCCAGCGTCAACGAGTAGGTGCCGTTGGGAATGTTGAAGATGTTGATGCCGAAACGGGTCAACACGGTGCCGGTTTCGAAGCTGCTATCCACGCTGGTGTTGTTGCTTCCTGTGCCAACGTTGGTGTTCAGATTTTGAGTGTCGAACGTTTCGAGGCAATTAGTCCCGACAATGGATGAGATGCAATCGTTACCGGCCGACCCTGTTGGCGCCCAAGTGACGAATTGGGTGCTGTTTGCATTGTTGCGCAGCGTAAACACGGAAGTAATGTCGGCTTGCGCGGAATAGGTTCCAGTCAGGGCATTGAAGATTCGCGCCTGCAAATCCGGATCAGCCATGAAATCCAGATTCAGGTTCGTGCCACCCGCGATCGTCAACTGAAATGTCAACGTGGTGTTCGACTGCACCGTGGTGCTCGCAGCGGCTGAGCCGTTGCCGGTCAGCAATGACTCGGCGATTTGCTGAGTCGAAGTTGCCACGCCCTGCACAATTTCCGCGGTGTTGATCACCGAGTTCGAGTTTGAGTAGGAGCTAGGACCTGCGAAGCCCATGAAGCCGTAGTCGTTGGCGGCACGAGCCGGGCCACCAGGCGCATTGGCCGGCGGCGCGTTCAGCACCGGTGATGCGGCGCTGCAGGTGGTGAAGCCGGGGCCGCCGTTGCACTGCGCCGTCGAAATCACGGAGTTGCCATTCAGCGTGGCTGTGTTCTGGAGGTTGTAGGTGAAGCTGTTGACTGCAGCGGTGCCATTGGTTGCGGTCAGCGACAAGCCACCGATTTGCAGTGCAGAGGTAGCGTAGGTGTAGGCGTGCGCCGGAACCGCACCCAGCACAGCGGCGCAGATGCCAACAGCGGCGGCAACAGCCTTGAGATTGAACGTCTTGGTCATGGTGATCTTCCTGGTGGGTCAGCGAGATGCTGGGAAAGCTGGGAAAGGTTTGGACTCCCTTCTCTTAAGCAGTTCGCGTGCCAGCCCGGGCTGGGAACGCTAAAATGGCTGTAAGTCCCTGATTCGAAAGATAAAAACCGAGATGAAGAAAGAACTGATTCGGGAGGGGTCTTGCGGGTTGTAAAAAACTTCGACACCCGAGCTGTTCTTGATCAGAGGCGTTTCATCAGCTGGTCGACTTCAGCCTGTTGGGTAAAGGCGGCGCCGACCTTCGCAAGGGTTTCGAGCTCGGATCGCGCCCGCTCCTTTTTCCCACTCTGCAGGTACAGTTTTGCAAGGGTGAGCCGAAGCTGGTTGTCGGCCGGGGCAAGCGCCAATGCGCGCTGCTGCAGGGCTACCGCCTCATCCAGCCGCTTCTCGGCAGCCAATGCCAACGTCAGCGTGTCCATCAATTCCGGCGAGTTGTCGAGCAACTTGTTCGCCCGCTCTGCGTAGTCGAGTGCCCCCGGCTTGCCCTGCTTGAGCATCATCAGAGCGACGTTGTTCAGCGCACGCGGGTTCTCGGGGTGCAGTTGAAGCAGCCGTCTGAAGTTCTGCTCAGCGATCCCAAAATCCTCGCGTGCCATTGCAGAGTCGCCTGCGTAGGCGATGAAGCCCACATCCTTCGGGTGCTGCTGCAGCCACTGAGAAGCGAATTTTTCGGCTTCGGCGGGTTGTTTCAGCGCCATCAACGTTGCATGCACCCTGGTGGCGACGTCGGTTGTCGGAAATCTGACCAGGGCCGCGCGGTAGGTGTCCAATGCCTTGTCATACGAGGCTTGATGGACATAGACGCGTGCCTCCAGCAGATAGCCAGTGACCGGGTTCGTCGGGCGCTGCTGCAGCGTTTTCGCATACGCGAGCGCATCGCCCTTGCGGCGATCGGCCAGCAAGGTCTCGACTAAACCCTGCTGTGCTGCGAACAAGTCAGGGGCGAGTTCAAGCGCTCGCCGGAAACTCTGTGCCGCTTGCGGGTATTGCTTGCCGGCCAGAAACACCCCTGCGGATCGCATAGGTCCGAGCGTCGACTCTGGCTGCAGACTGGTTAATTTCTGAAACGTCACGATCGCCTGCTCACGGTCGCCGGAGGCCGCTTGCGCGCGGCCCAGCGCGTCGAGAATTTCGGTGTTGTCCGGCAGCGCAGCCGCTGCTTGTCGAGCGGTCGTCAGTGCACGGTCGCGGTCGTTGATCCGGAAATAGTGTTGCAGCAGGATCAATCT
>JBDSMV010000170.1:0-7952 GCA_039915715.1 Rubrivivax sp.
GACCGACGAAAAGAATCATCGGCGTTGAATCCTGCATGGCAATGTGAACACCAGCCGATGCATTGGTGGCGCCGGGCGCCCGCGTGACAAAGCAGATGCCGGGGCGGCCCGTCAGCTTGCCCTGCGCTTCGGCCATGAAGGCGGCACCGCCCTCTTGCCGGCAGGCGATGAAGCGGATCGCGTCGCGGTGTTCATGGAAGCCGTCCAGCACCGCCAGGTAGCTTTCGCCCGGCACCCCGAAGCAGGTCTGCACACCTTGTTCGATCAGCGCTTCGATCAGAACGTGGCCGGCGGGACGGGGGCGGGGCGAGGATGGCGACGTGGGTTTCATGGGCGGCACTTTATCCGCTGCCTATGGCGCCGCGCCCCCGGCCAGTCGGGAAACGGAATGGTGAAGATCGCTGGGGCGCAGCCGGTCAAGCCGGCACGGCCGCGCCGACCGATGCCGTTCGCCGCACGCGCCGCACGTTGAACGCGCTGACGATCAACACGCCCTGCAGCAGCGCCAGCGCCAGCCACACGCTGCGCCAGGCGTGGAGGTCCATCATCGCGCCGATCACGAGCGGCACCACTGCCTGCCCGATGTCGAGCCCGGCATAGACAACGCCGTAGACCCGGCCGCTGGCGTTGTCGGGCGCCGCAGACTTGACGATCAGGTCGCGTGAAGGCCCGGCCAGGCCCGAGACGAAACCCATCGCGCCGAACAGCACCGGCACCATCAGCGCTGCCACCGGTGCGAAACCGATCACCAGCGCCACCATCGCAGCCAGACCGAAGGCAGCGCCGACGATGCGCTCGGCGCGACCCAGGTCGCGCGCCAGAAAACCACCGGCCACCATGCCGGCGGCGCTGCAGACCATGTAGATGGACAGGCACAGGGCGGCCAGCGGTGCCGGCACCCCGTGCAGCTGGCGTGCCGACTCGGGCGCAAAGCTCTGCACGATCGACAGTGCACCGGCATAGAAGAAGAAGAAGCCGAACGACATCCACACCGCCGGGATGCGCAGGAACGCCATGACGTGTTCGGACGCCGCGGATGCCGGGGATGCTGCTGGCGCCACCAGTGGTGCGGCCAGCGTGCCCATGGCTGAAACGGTGCCGGTAACAGCGCCCCCGGCTGCGGTCGGCTGCCGCACAGCCTGCGTCCCCGGCAGCGCCAGCAGGTCACGTCGCAGCCAAAGTACTGCCACCACAGTGAAGATCAACGCCGCCGCGCACAACAGCGCCACGCGCCAGGACGACGCCAGCGTGATCGGCACCAGCAGCGCAGGCGCCAACGCCCAGCCCAGACTGCCAGTGACGCCGTGCACGCTGTACGCATGGCCCAGACGGCTTTTGTGGATCTTGCGGTTGAGCAAGGTGTAGTCGGCGGGATGAAAGACACCGTTGCCGACTCCCGCGACCACCGAGCACAGCGCCAGCCAGCCATAGCTCGGGCTGGCAGCAAACCCGAGTGCTGCAAAGCCGATCAACAGCAACCCACCGAACAGCACCGGGCGCGGCCCGTGGCGGTCGACATAGAAGCCGGACGCGAACTGCGACACCGAAGAGACCACGAAGAAGATCGTCAGCAGCAAGCCGAGCTGGGTGTAACTGACGCCAAACGCGGTTTTGAGCCAGGGGAACAGCGGCGCCAGCAACAACTGGCTGAAGTGGCTGATGCCGTGAGCCAGACCGACGAGCCCGATGACGTTGGCATCACGCCTCCAGGGTGGAGGTTCGGCAAGGGTCGCGGTTGCGATGGGCTGGCTTTGCATGACGCTCAATGTAGGTGGCGGCATGGCGGCAGTGTTACGCTAGTCTGCCAATTTCTGTCGAAATCATGCCAAAGCCCCCTTCGCACCGTTCGGGCGGCCGATCTGATGGTCGGTCGGGCGCTCGGCGCCTGCTCCCGAGTGCGGCGCCGCGCTACCGGCTCAGCGCCGAACGCCCGGTGCGGGCGCTGGCGCGGCGCCTCGCTGCTGCCACCGAAATCGTTCCGCATTCCCACCCGTGGGCGCAGCTGGCGGTGGCAGCGTCGGGGGTGCTGCGCATCACCGCCGGAACAGCCACCTACCTGGTCCCGGCCTGGCGGGCGATCTGGATCCCACCGGATGTGGACCACTGCATCAACGCGGTCGAAGCGGCCGACCTGCGGGCCGTCTACATCCACCCATCTCAGGGCACTGCGGTGCCCGCTGCCGATGACGCGAATGTTGCGAATGCCGTGGATGCCGAAGACGGCCCCGGCTGGCACAGCTGCCGTGTGCTGCAGGTGTCACCGCTGCTGCGCGAGATCATCCTGCAGATGGACTCGCACGGCGACGACGAGCCTGCGCCCAGCGCCGACACGCTGGCGCGCGAACGCCTGCTGGGTGCCCTGTTGTTGGACGAGTTGCAGCGCGCCGCGCCGGTGCCGCTCGGCATCGCACTGCCGCAGGACCGCCGGCTGCGCCGGTTGTGCGAAGCGATGCTGGCTGAACCCACCCGCCACGCGCTGCTGGCCGACTGGGCGCGCGAAGCCGGCGCCAGCCCTCGCACCGTCGCGCGGCTGTTCCAGGACCAGTTGGGTACCCGCTTCAAGCATTGGCGCGAACAGGTGCTGATGGGGCATGCGATGACCCTGGCGGCGCGGGGTTGGCCGATGCGGCTGATCGCGGCCGAGCTGGGCTATGCCAACGCCAGCGCCTTCGGCGCCATGGTGCGGCGCCTGGTGGGCTCGTCGCCGGCCCGCTTCTTCGGCGACGGGCGGTCTACCATCGCCGCATGAGCCCGCATGGGCGCTCCGAGTGCCAGTTCCGGAGTGCGAAACACGAGGGGACTTCCATCGATCTGCCGGGCCAAACGAAGGTTGCACGATGACCGAACAACGCCTCTATGACTTCACCCGCCAGGACGCCAGTGGCGCCACTTGCACGCAACAGGCCTGGGCACGGGTGCCAGCCACCTTGACGAAGGCCGACCGTGAAACCGCCATCGAACGGGCTGTGGCGCTGCTCGCGGAAAAGCAGGCCGTGCTGGTGGCGCACTACTACGTCGATGGCGACTTGCAGGACCTGGCGCTGGCCACCGGCGGCTGCGTTGCCGATTCGCTCGAGATGGCGCGCTTCGGCCGCGACCATGCGGCGCAAACGCTGGTGGTGGCGGGGGTGCGCTTCATGGGCGAAACCGCCAAGATCCTGTCGCCCGACAAGCGCGTGCTGATGCCCGACCTGGACGCCACCTGCTCGCTCGACCTGGGCTGCCCACCGGACGACTTTGCCGCCTTTTGCGATGCCCACCCCGACCGAAGCGTGGTGGTCTATGCCAACACCAGTGCCGCGGTCAAGGCGCGTGCCGACTGGATGGTGACCAGCTCCTGCGCGCTGGCGATCGTCCAGCACCTGCAGCAACAGGGAAAAAAGATTCTGTGGGCGCCCGACCGCCACCTGGGCCGCTACATCCAGGAGCAGTGCGGCGCCGACATGCTGATGTGGGACGGCGCCTGCATCGTCCACGACGAATTCCGCGGACTGGAGCTCGAGCTGCTGAAGCAGGAACACCCGGATGCGATGGTGCTGGTGCACCCCGAATCGCCGAAGCGCGTGGTCGAGCAGGCCGATGTGGTGGGCAGCACCACGCAGTTGCTGCAAGCCGTGGCCACTGGGGCAGCGCAGACCTACATCGTCGCCACCGACAACGGGCTCATGCACCGCATGCGGCAGTTGGCACCCCACAAGACCTTGATCGAAGCCCCCACTGCCGGGCGCAGCGCCACTTGCAAGAGTTGTGCGCACTGCCCGTGGATGGCAATGAACGGCCTGCAGGGCGTGATCGAGTGCCTGCAGCTCGGTCGCGGCGAAGTCAAGGTGCCCGAGCCGGTGCGAAGCCAGGCGCTCGGCTGCATCGACCGCATGCTCGACTTCGTGAAGGCCAACCCCGCGGCCACACAGGTGCCGGCCGGCTCGCTGGCCCCGGGAATCGGCGCAGCCTGAGTCGACAGGCTTCAGCCCGGCGGGGGCGGCGCCGATAAGCCTGCATGTCCGCCCCGGCCCACCAGCCACCCGCCATGCACAAGAGCACGGTTCCCATCGACTTCAGCTCGGTCCGCAATCACAACGAGCGGGCGGTCTACGACACCGTCGGCCGCCACGCCGAGCGTTACCCGGGTCTCGCGCACCAGGCCGAATTGCTGGCCGACGTGGCCTGCGTGGCGCTGAACCGCCTTGCGCCGCGCTACATCCGTCACGAAGTCGATTTCGTTTTCTACCTGAGCGAACGCGAGCGTGGCGACAGCGAGCGTGAATTGCTCGACGCGGTCGAATACGCCTTCGGCTTCGTCCAGGCCCGCACGGCAATGAGGGCGCGTGGCTAGGGTCGTGCAATGGGCAGCGCTGGAAGCCAGCGCCTGGGAACTGTGCTACCTGGACCCGCTGGCAGCACGCGACATCGGGCGGCAGCTGGTCGTTCTGGGCGGAGAAGCTGCGGCTGCAGGTTGGCTGCAGATCGCGCTCAGTGAAGTCCGCGTCGGCACCGACGCGGACGCGCAGACTGCCCTGGCGCAACTGAGGCAGGCCGATTCGGATTGGCCGGACGCCCGTCGCACAGCGCTGCGGTGCGAGATCGAGATCATCGCCACCAAGCGCGCCGGCGACTACAAGCATGCGGCTTCGATGCAGCTGCAGATCGACGCTGCGGGCGATCTGCCGACTGACGCGATGTTCCAGTTCATCGCCCACAACTCGCGCGCCGTCACGGCCAAGCTGCTGGGTCAAAACGACCTGGCATTGCGACATTTCTATGGCGCGCTGGCTGCCGCCAAACGCACGGGCTGGGCTGGCCCGCGCATCACCGCCACCGGCAACCTCGGCGCCCACCACCACGATCTGTTCAATCTGGAAGACGCCCGCCCGCTGGTCGAGCAATCGATGTCCGAGGCGCACCAGATGGGCGCCCGACAGGCCCTGACGACTGCTCTGTGCAATCTGATCGTGATCTATTCCGCGCTCGACGATGTCCGGGCGGCGCGCGACATGGCCGAGTTCATGCTGACTCACGAAAACGAGCTGCTGCCCAATGCGCTGGCGGAGTCCGCGCTGCCCCTGGCGTTGGCGCACCTGGGGGTGGGCGAGATCGAAGCCGCCTCAGCCTATCTGGCATCGGGGCCAATCGGCGCGGATGCCGATGGCGACGGCATCACGTTGTGGACCTGGGTCCAGGGCCGCTGCTTGCTGGCGCAGGGTCACTCTGCGGCTGCAAGAAGGCTGGCAGAAACCACCCTGCGCGAGCGGCTGAAGTCGCGCCTTTCCGACCAGCCCTACGACCTGATGTCGCTGCACCGGGTTCTGGCCGATGCCTGCGAACAGGACGGTGATCCAAAAGCCGCACTGGACTCGTTGCGCGTTGCCCATGCGCTCTATGAGCAACTTGTAGGCCGCACCGCACGGGCCCGTTTCATCGCCCTGGAGGTCAGCCACAACCTGTCGACAGTCCAGCACGAACGCGACGCGGCGATCGACTTTGGACGTTCGGCCGACGACGACCGGCGACGCCTGACCGAACTCAACAGTGCCCTGCAAGCGCAGATCGCCGAAACCGAGATGCTGCACCTGAAGCTTCACGAACTGGCACTGCGCGATCCCCTGACAGGCCTGCACAACCGCCGCCATCTGTTCGCTGCGGCGCCGGGCTTGGTGGAACTGGCGCGCCGCCAAGGCGCGCCGCTGTGCGTGGTGCTGATGGACCTGGACCACTTCAAGCTCTTCAACGACACCTACGGACACGACGCCGGGGACCGCGTGCTGCAGTGCTTCGCAACGCTGTTGACCCACACCTTGCGGCGCAGCGACATCGTGGTCCGCCATGGCGGCGAAGAATTCGTCGCCGTGATGCCCGACATCGACGCCGAGGGTGCGCAAGCGATGGTCGAGCGGCTGCTGCATGCGTTCCAGAACGAACAGATCGAAACCGGCCGCCGGCGTTTGCCAAGAGGCTCGTTCTCGGCTGGCATTGCTTTCTTTCCGCGCCACGGACAGACCCTCGAACACCTGCTGACCCGCGCCGACCGCGGTCTCTACGCCGCAAAAAAACAGGGTCGCGCCCGCATCGAGATGGCACCCCCGACAGGCTTCGGCACGATCATCTGACCCCCAGGCTCGCTGGCGCTCGCTGCCCCCCGAGGGGGTGTTCGCCTGCGGCCCGGCAAAGCCGGTTCCGCGGCGGATCTTGTGCCCCCACGCTCGCTGGCGCTCGCTGCCCCCCGAGGGGGCGTTCGCCTGCGGCCCCGGCAAAGCCGGTTCCGCGGCTTTTCTCGGTTTTCACCTGAGCTGCCTGTCAGCGTGTCGACTCCTTCGAGTTGTTGTGTTCAAACCCTCGCGGCGAACTTTTCGACGTCGCGCGTGGCCCCCGCCACGATCAGCAGGTCGCCAGCCTTGACCACCGTTTCCGACTGCGCATAGATGAAGTCCTGGTGGCGGCGCTTGATGCCCACCACGGTCACCGAATGGCGCTGGCGCACGTTCGACTCCAGCAATGTCTTGCCCAGCGTCTCTTGCGGAGCCCGCGTCTTGGCGATCGCGAAGCCATCGTCGAACTCGATGAAGTCGATCATCTTGCCGGTGACCAGGTGGGCCACCCTTTCACCCATGTCGGCTTCGGGATAGATCACATGGTGGGCGCCGACCCGCTCGGCGATGCGTCCGTGCGGCGGGTTGTTGGCCTTGACCCAGATGTCCTTCATGCCGATCTGGCTCAGGTTCAGGATCGTCAACACGCTGGCTTCCAGGTTCTGGCCGATCCCGACCACCGCATGCTTGAAGTCGGCGACGCCGATCTGCTTGAGCGACTGCATGTCGGTGGCATCGGCCTGCACCACATGCGGCAGTTCGGACGACATCGACTGCACCAGTTCCTCATCGTCGTCGATGGCCAACACCTCGTGCCCCAGTTGGACCAGCACGCTGGCCACGGCGCGCCCGAACCGGCCCAATCCGATCACGACCACGCTGTCCGCGGCCGCAGGTTTCCAGCTATCCAACAATCGGTTTCTCCTCTGGGAAACGGTAGGCCCGGCGGCCATGGTTCATGGCCATCGCAGCTGCCAGGGTGACCACGCCGACGCGGCCGACGAACATCAATGCCACCAGGATCAGCTTGCCGTCCCGCGGCAGATCGGCGGTGATGCCGGTGGACAGACCCACGGTGGCAAACGCCGACACCACTTCGAAAAGCACCTTCTGAAACGGCAGCGTCGTCATCGGCAGCAGCGCCAGCACCGCCACCACCACCACGCCGGCGCTCAGCACCAGGATCGTCAGCGCCTGGCGCTGCACCGCCGAGTCGATGCGCCGGCCGTTGAATTCGACATCGCGGTGGCCGCGAATCTCGTTCCAGACGATCAGCAACAGCACGAAGAAGGTGGTGACCTTGACCCCGCCGGCGGTGCCCGCGCTGCCGCCGCCGATGAACATCAGCGCGTAGTGCAGTGCCAGCGATTCGGTCGACAACGCGCTGATGTCGAGCGAATTGAAGCCTGCCGTGCGCGCCGACACCGAGGTGAACAACGCCGCCAACACGCGGTCGGCGCCGTCGAGCGGCTGCAACGTGAGCGGGTTGTGGGCTTCGGCCAGCAGCAGCATCAGCGCTCCGCCGATGAACAGCGCGGCCGACCCCCACAAGGTCAGCACGGTGTGCATGCTGTGCTTGGCGCGGCGGTTGTGGTGGCGGCTGCGCACGATCAGCTCGTGCAGCACCGGAAACCCGAGCCCGCCGATCACGATTGCCACCATCAGCGGGCCCAGCACCCAGGCGTCGGTGGCGAAGCCGACCACGCTGTTCGGAAAGGTCGAGAAGCCGGCGTTGTTGAAGGCCGACACGGCATGGAACAGGCCATGCCAGAGCGCGTCTGTCCAGGCCATGCCGTAGGTGATGGCGAACCGCAGCGCCAGGCACAGCGTGGTCAGGCCTTCCACCACCACCGTCACCACCAGGATCAA
>JBDSMV010000022.1:0-5466 GCA_039915715.1 Rubrivivax sp.
CGGCGGCAACAACATCTGCAAGCAGGCGCGTGCCGACCTGGCCGCGTCGACGCAAGCCGCGATCGTCGATGTGCTGGTGGCCAAGTCGCTGCGCGCGTTACGGGAATCTGCCCCGCGTGGCGAGGCAAGGCGCCTGGTGGTGGCCGGCGGGGTCGGTGCCAACCTGTTGCTGCGCGAACGACTCGATGCCGGCGCCGCCGCCATCGGTGCCCGGGTTCATTACCCGCCGCTGGCGCTGTGCACCGACAACGGCGCCATGATCGCGCTGGCTGCCGCCATGCAGGTCCAAAGCGGCATTGCCGAGACCACGCGAGACGGCGCCTTCGACGTGCGCCCGCGGTGGCCGCTGCACAGCCAGGCCGAAGCCGCCTGACGATGAAGCCGACCCGTCGCGCGCTGCTGGCTGCGCTGTCTGGTCTGGCCCTGCTGTCAGCATGCGCAGCGGCTGATGCGCAGCAGCCCGCGGCAGCCGCCGCAGCGCCGATCCGCATCGCGCTGATCGAGGGCCTGTCCGGCCCCTTCGGCAATGCCGGCGAAGCGGTGTTTCGCAACCTGCTGTGGGCAGTCGAGCGCGTCAACGCCCGTGGCGGCGTCCCGTTGCCGGGTGGTGCGCGGCCACTGGCGCTGCTGCGCATGGACAGCAAGGGCAGCAGCGAAGAGGCGATGGGGCTGATGCGCTCGGCCGTCGAGCAAGGCATCGGGTTCATCGCCCAGGGCAACAGTTCGGCCACCGCGGCGGCGTTGGTCGACGCGCTCGACAAGCACAACGCGCGCGAGCCCGGCCGCCGGGCCCTGCTCTTGAACTACTCGGCGGTCGACCCGGCGCTGACCAACGAGCGCTGCAGCTTCTGGCACTTCCGTTTCGACGCCCACGCCGACATGCGGCTGCAGGCACTGGTCGACGTGATGCAAGACGACCGCGCGCTGCAGCGGGTCTACCTGATCGGGCAGGACTACAGTTTCGGCCAGCATGTGGCCCGCAAGGCACGCGAGTTGATCGCCGCAAAGCGGCCCGACATCGCGATCGTGGGTGATGAGTTGCACCCGCTGGGCCGCGTTCGCGACTTCCTTGCCTATGCCGCCAAGATCAAGGCCAGCGGTACGCAGGCGGTGCTGACCGGCAATTGGGGCAACGACCTGACACTGCTGGTGCGCGCACTGCGCGAGGTCGGCAGCGACGCCAGGCTCTATACCTTCTATGGCAACGCGCTGGGGGCGCCTGCAGCGATCGGCTCGGCCGGTGTCGGACGCGTGCTGGCCGTGGCCGAGTGGCACCCGAACCTCGGTGGCGCGGCATCGGACGCCTTTCACGCCGCCTTCAGGCAGCGGTTTCCGCAACCGCAGGACGACTATCTGCATCTGCGCATGCAGGTGCTGGTCGAGATGCTGGCGGCTGCGATCGAAGCCGCTGGCAGCACCGAGGCCGCTGCGGTCGCGCAGGCGCTGGAAGGCGCGCGCTACGATGCCGCCCGTGTCGGCGTGCCACATGCCGCGCTGATGCGCGCATCCGACCACCAGTTGCAGCAGCAACTGGTAGTCAGCGAGATGGACCGCGTGGGCACAGCAGGGGTGGTGCACGATGTCGAAGGCTCGGGCTTCGGCTTTCGCACGGTGAGGCGTTTCAGTGCCGAATCGGTTCTTCAACCCGAGTTCTGCCGCATGCAGCGGCCCCTTTGAGACCACCACCATGCGCGACGCCATCGTTTCCTTGCCGGGCTCGAAGATCCGCGAAGTCGCCAATGCCGGTTTGGGACGCGACGACGTGCTGGCCTTCTGGTTCGGCGAAAGCGACGAACCGACTCCGGAGCCGATCCGGCTGGCGGCTGCCGAGTCGCTGGCGCGTGGCGAGACCTTGTATTCGCACAACCTTGGGCTCCCGGAGCTTCGTGCCGGCATCGCCAGTTATGCCAGCACCCAACGCCCGCCCATCGATGCCGAGCGCATCGCAGTCACCTCGTCCGGCGTGACTGCGTTGATGCTGGCGATGCAACTGCTGCTGGATGCCGGTGACGAGGTGGTGGCGGTGGTGCCGGTGTGGCCAAACCTGACCGCACAACCCGCGATCCTGGGGGCTCGGGTGACGCGCGTGGCACTGCGGCCGCAAGGGCCCACCGGCGCACGCTGGATGCTCGACCTGGACGAGTTGCTGGCGCACATCACACCGACAACCAAGGTGCTGCTGGTCAATGCACCCAACAACCCCACCGGCTGGACGCTCACGACCGACGAGCAGCGGGCGATCCTCGCGCATTGCCGCCGCACCGGCACCTGGATCGTCGCCGACGAGGTGTACGAGCGCTTGTATTTCCGCGCGGCACGTTCGGCGCCGTCGTTCCTGGACATCGCCGAAGCCGATGACCGTCTGATCGTGGCCCACAGCTTCAGCAAGAGCTTTTTGATGACGGGTTGGCGTCTGGGCTGGCTGGTGCTGCCGCCGACCTGCATGGCGCCGATCGGCAAGCTGCTGGAGTTCAACACCTCGTGCGCGCCGATGTTCGTGCAGCGTGGCGCGCAAGCCGCGCTGCGCATTGCCGACGACTTCGTGCCGGGGCTGATCGACCGCCTGCAGGCTTGTCGCGACCGGCTGCTGACCGGTTTGCAATCGATCCCCGGCGTGGTGGTCGACCGGCCCGATGGTGGGCTCTATGCGTTCTTCCGCGTCGACGGCGAGCCCGATTCGCTGGCGCTGGCCAAGCGGCTGGTGGCCGAGCAGGGGCTGGGGCTGGCGCCCGGCGCGGCCTTCGGGCCCGAAGGCGAAGGCTGGCTGCGCTGGTGCTTCGCTTCACATGACCCAGCACGGCTCGACCGCGGGGTGGAGCGGCTGCGCGCCGGCCTGGGTCGCGTTTGAGCCGGTTCGAGCGCACGGCCTGGGCGCACAGCTGGAGCCAAGCAGTAAGCGCAATCAGCTCGCGGCTATACTGCGCGGTTCCCTGAAGAGGGAAAACCAGCACGGCATCGGTCGGTTTCACCGGTGTCCGCAAGTAACCACCGAAACCGCCAGCACCGCCAGATGCAGCATTTGCAAGCTGCGCACGCGCGGTGGGGCGGTTTCCTCGAACCCGCAGGAAATCGACATGCCCCTTGCTACCGCCACCATCGCCGAGGTCATCAAGACCCACGCACGCGGCACCGCCGACACCGGCAGCCCCGAAGTTCAGGTCGCTTTGCTGACCACTCGCATCAACGAGTTGATGCCGCACTTCAAGCAGCATCTGAAGGACCACCACGGCCGCCGCGGCCTGCTGAAGATGGTCAACCAGCGCAAGCGCTTGCTGGCCTATCTGAAAGACCGCGCTCCCGAGCGCTATGTGGCGTTGATCGCCACCCTGGGTTTGCGCAAGTAGTCATTCGCCGATTCGCCCGCTGCAGGGCGCGCCGCCGCGCGGCGACCCGCCCTGCCATCCGTTTCAACCAGGCCGCATTTGCTGTGTCATTCCACCGGGGCCACCGCGCGGGCTTCGATGGAATGGCATGACGTGGCCCCGGCTGCTGTTCCTTCTCAGTGGAACGCAGCTTTCACCGGAGACACCCGCATGAGCATCTTCAACAAAGTCACCAAGCAATTCACCTGGGGCCAGCATCAGGTCACGCTCGAAACCGGCGAGATCGCGCGCCAGGCGAGCGGTGCCGTGATGGTCAGCATCGGTGACACCGTGGTGCTTGCCACCGTGGTCGTGAAGAACGAGGTCAAGTCGGGCCAGGACTTCTTCCCACTGACGGTCGACTACATCGAAAAGACCTATGCCGCCGGCAAGATCCCGGGCAGCTTCTTCAAGCGCGAAGGCCGCCCCAGCGAACTCGAGACGCTCACCAGCCGCCTGATCGACCGCCCGATCCGCCCGCTGTTCCCCGAAGGCTTCTTCAACGAGGTTCAGGTGGTGATCCACGTGCTGAGCCTGGACCCCGAGATCCAGGCCGACATCGCGGCCCTGATCGGCTCCAGTGCGGCCCTGGCCATCAGCGGCCTGCCGTTCAACGGCCCGGTGGGCGCGGCCCGCGTCGGCTATGTCAACGGCGACTATGTGTTGAACCCCGGCAAGACGCAGCTGCTGGACAGCAAGATGGACCTGGTGGTGGCCGGCACCGATGCCGCCGTGCTGATGGTCGAATCCGAAGCCGACCAGCTGAGCGAAGAGATCATGCTGGGCGCGGTGGTGTTCGGCCACGAGCAGGGCAAGGTCGCCATCGACGCCATCAACGAGTTGGTCAAAGAGGCCGGCAAGCCCGACTGGGCCTGGACCGCGCCCGCCAAGGACGAGCCCTTCATCGCCAAGGTCAACGGACTGGCCGAGGAAAAGTTGCGCGCTGCCTATCAGATCCGCAGCAAGCAGGCCCGCACCCAGGCTGTGCGTGAAGCCACCTCCGGTGTGATGTCGGCGCTCAAGGAAGAGGGCGCCAGCTTCGACAAGGTTGCGGTTGAAGGTCTGCTGTTCGAGATCGAATCGCGCATCGTGCGCAGCCAGATCCTGGCCGGCGAGCCGCGCATCGATGGTCGCGACACCCGCACGGTGCGCCCGATCGAGATTCGCAGCGGCGTGCTGCCCCGCACCCACGGCTCGGCGCTGTTCACGCGCGGTGAGACCCAGGCTCTGGTGGCGACCACGCTCGGCACCGAACGCGACGCGCAGCGCATCGATGCGCTGTCGGGTGACTATGAAGACCGCTTCATGCTGCACTACAACATGCCGCCGTTCGCCACCGGCGAAACCGGCCGCGTGGGCAGCCCCAAGCGGCGCGAGATCGGCCATGGCCGGCTCGCCAAGCGCGCGCTGATCGCGGTGCTGCCGAAGAAGGAAGACTTTCCGTACACGGTGCGAGTGGTCAGCGAGATCACCGAAAGCAATGGCTCGTCTTCGATGGCCAGCGTTTGCGGCGGTTGCCTCAGCATGATGGACGCCGGTGTGCCGCTGAAGGCGCATGTGGCCGGCATTGCAATGGGCCTGATCAAGGAAGCCAACCGCTTCGCGGTGCTGACCGACATCCTGGGCGACGAAGATCACCTGGGCGACATGGACTTCAAGGTGGCCGGCACGCAGGGTGGCATCACCGCACTGCAGATGGACATCAAGATCCAGGGCATCACCAAGGAAATCATGCAGGTGGCACTGGAGCAGGCCAAGGAAGCACGGCTGCACATCCTCGGCAAGATGGTCGAAGCGCAGGGCACAGCCAACACCGAGGTGTCGCAGTTCGCACCGCGGCTGTACACGATGAAGATCAACCCGGAAAAGATCCGCGACATCATCGGCAAGGGCGGCGCGACCATCCGTGCGCTGACCGAAGAGACCGGCACCACGATCGACATCGGCGAAGACGGCACCATCACCATCGCCTCGGCCGATGCCGACAAGGCGGCCCACGCCAAGAAGCGCATCGAAGAGATCACCGCCGAAGTGGAAGTGGGCAAGATCTACGAAGGCCCAATCACCAAGATTCTGGAGTTCGGTGCACTCGTGAACCTGCTGC
>JBDSMV010000240.1:0-3404 GCA_039915715.1 Rubrivivax sp.
AGCAGCCGTCCGAGCGTGGTCTTGCCGGCCCCGCGCAGCCCCACCAGCGCCAGTCGCGAGCTGCCATTGCGGCCCCGGTCGCCACCGCCACCGCCCAGCACCTGGCTGACGGCGACCCGCGCGCGGCGCAGGGTGTCCTCGTCTCGGCCCTGCAGCAGTTCGCGAATCAACAGCCATTCCGGCGACGAAGCCGTCACATCACCCAGCAACTCCGACAGGCTGCACCGCAGCGCCTGCGCCACCTGCTGCAGGATCAGGATCGACGCGTTGCCGACGCCGTATTCCAGGTTCGCCAAGTGCCGCTCGGACACGTCGGTGGCAACGGCCAGTGCCTTGCGGGTCAGCCCCTGGCGGGCCCGCAGCGTGCGCAGCCGCTGCCCGAGTGCCACCAGAAACGGGTTCTTCGGATCGCCCGTGCGGTCTGGCCCCGGATCGGTCGTTGGGACTAACCCGGGAATGTGCAGCATCGTGCTTGACATGCTCAAAGGTGCTACCTAGAGTTTCCAGAACGCACAATAGTGCATTCTTTAAGGTGCATCAAGCGCGCCGGATCGATCCCATGAAGGCTCCTGTCGAAACCCCGGCGGCTGCAGCGCCGCCGCCCGCTGCCGAACCCGGCAGCCGATTCAACTGGGCGCAGCATCTGCTGGACGCGAACCTGCAGCGCCATGACCGGATCGCCTTCATCGACGACCGCGGCACGTTGAGCTACGGTGAACTCGACCACTCGGTGCGCTGCCTGTCGGCAGCCATGCGCAGTCTCGGCATCAAGCGCGAAGAACGGGTTCTGCTGCTGATGCACGACTGCAACCACTGGCCGCGGGCGTTCCTGGGTGCGATCCACGCCGGCATCGTGCCGGTGGCCGTCAACACCCTGCTGAACGCCGATGACCTCGCCTACATGCTGGAGCACACGCGCGCACAAGCAGCGCTGGTGTCCGGTGCGCTGCTGCCGGTCTTGAAGGCAGCGATGGCCAAGTCCGACCATGAGATCGGCGCTGTGGTGGTCTCAAACCCGGTGGCGCCGTTGCAAGGCGGCGAACACGACTTCGACGCCTTCATCGCCGCCGCAGAGCCGCAACCGCGCTGCGCCGCCACCGGCGCCGACGACCCCGGGTTCTGGCTCTATTCGTCGGGCTCCACCGGGCGACCCAAAGGCACCGTGCATTCGCAAGCCAATGCCTGGTGGACTGCCGAGCTGTATGGCAAGGCGGTGCTGCAATTGCGTGAGGACGATCTGTGCTTCTCGGCGGCCAAGCTGTTCTTTGCCTATGGGCTCGGCAATGCGTTGACGTTTCCACTCAGCGTCGGCGCCACCACGCTGTTGATGGCCGAGCGGCCGACGCCGGAAGCCGTCTTCAAGCGCTGGCAGGGCGCTACCGACACCCTCGGCGGCCGCAAACCGACCGTCTTCTACGGCGCACCGACCGGTTTCGCCGGCATGCTCGCGCACCCGCAACTGCCGGCGCGCGACAGCGTGTCGTTGCGGCTGGTGTCATCGGCCGGTGAAGCTTTGCCGGCCGACCTGGGCGAGCGTTTCAAGGCCCATTTCGGCGTCGACATCGTCGACGGCATCGGCAGCACCGAGATGCTGCACATCTTCATCTCGAACCGGCCCGAGCGGGTGCGCTACGGCAGCACCGGCTGGCCGGTGCCGGGTTACGCAATCGACCTGCGGGCCGAAGGCGGCGGCGAGGTGCCGGACGGTGAACCCGGCGACCTCTACATCAGCGGCCCGTCGGCCGCGATGATGTATTGGGGCAACCGCACCAAGACGCGCGACACCTTTCAGGGCGGCTGGACCAAGGCCGGCGACAAGTACGTTCGCAATGTCGACGGCAGCTACACCTACAGCGGCCGCAGCGACGACATGCTGAAGGTCAGCGGGGTCTATGTCAGCCCCTTCGAGGTCGAAGCCACGCTGGTGCAGCACCCGGCGGTGCTGGAAGCCGCGCTGATCGGCGTGGCCGATGCCGACGGGCTGACCAAGAGCCGCGCATATGTGGTGCTGAAGCCGGGAGCCTCGGTCGATGAAGCCGAGCTGAAAGCCTTCGTCAAGGACAAGCTGGCGCCCTACAAGTACCCGCGGCAGATCGAGTTCATCAGCGAGTTGCCGAAGACCGCCACCGGCAAGATCCAGCGCTTCAGGCTGCGTGAGCAGGCGGCGGGCGGGTGACCGTTTCGTTCGTCGACATCGACTGGTGCGGCCGGCCGGTTCGCATCGAGCACGAGTGGGTCGAGACCGGAGACGGCACCGGGCCGCTGGTGGTGTTCCTGCACGAGGGCCTCGGTTCACGGTCCATGTGGCGCGACTTTCCGAGCCGGTTGTGCAGCGCATTGGGCTGCCCCGGGCTCATCTACTCGCGCCCGGGCTATGGCCGCTCGACCCCGCGTGACGCCGACGAAGCCTGGGATGTCGACTTCATGCACCGCCAGGCAACCGAGGTGCTGCCAGCGCTGCTGCAGGCGTTGCAGATCGACACTGCGGCGCAGCCGCCATTGCTGTTCGGCCACAGCGACGGCGGCTCGATTGCGCTGCTGCATGCGGCCCGCTTTCCGGGTCGCGTGGCGGGCCTGATCGTGCTGGCTCCGCACATCGTGGTCGAGAACCTGTCGGTGCGGAACATCGAAGCCGCGCGACGCGCCTATCTCGAATCCGACTTGAAGCAGCGGCTTGCCAAGCACCACGACGATCCCGATTCGGCCTTCTGGGGCTGGAACCGCATCTGGCTCGACCCGGCGTTCAGAAGCTGGACCATCGAACGCGACATCGGCAGGATCACCGCGCCGTTGCTGGCGATCCAGGGGCTGGACGACGAGTACGGCACGCTGGAACAGATTCGCGGCATTGCGCGACAGGTGCCGCAAACCGAGTTGCTGCAGCTGCCCGGCTGCGGCCACTCGCCCCACCGCGACCAACCCGATGCGATCATCGCGGCCGCGCTGTCGTTCACCCAGAGAAACTTTCGCAACAGAACCACCCCGACCGGAGACTCCCGATGACCCACTTCCGCTTTGCCGCAGCCGCAACGGCTTTTGCAACCGCCGCCATGCTGGCCAGCGCGCCGGCCACCGCCCAACCCGCTGGCAAGCTCAAGGTGGGTTTGATGTTGCCCGCCAGCGGCACCTACGCCGCGCTCGGCACCGCCATCGAGAACGGCTTCCAGCTGTATGTGGCCGAGCACGGCGGCAAGCTCGGCGGGCGCGAGATCGAATACGTGCGGGTCGACGACGAATCCGACCCGTCCAAGGCCACCGACAACATCAACAAGCTCATCAAGCGCGACAACGTCGACGTGGTGGTCGGTACCGTGCACTCCGGCGTGGCCATGGCGATGGCCAAAGTCGCCAAGGACACCAACACGCTTCTGATCGTGCCGAACGCCGGCGCCGGCGCCGTCACC
>JBDSMV010000300.1:0-13387 GCA_039915715.1 Rubrivivax sp.
ATTTCACGCCCGAAGAACAAGCCTTCCGCGAGGAGATCCGCGGCTGGGTGGCCGAGAACCTGCCGAAGGACATCAGCCACAAGGTGCGCAACGCGCTGCGGTTGTCCAAGGACGACCATCAGCGCTGGGCCAAGATCCTGGGCAAGAAGGGATGGCTCGGCTGGGGCTGGCCCGAGCGCTTCGGCGGCCCGGGTTGGAATGCGATCCAGAAGCACCTGTTCGAAGAGGAATGCGCGCTGGCCGGGGCCCCGCGGGTGGTGCCGTTCGGCCCGGTGATGGTGGCGCCGGTGATCATGGCCTTCGGCAACGACGAGCAGCACAAGCGGTTCCTGCCGGGCATCGCCAGTGGCGAGGTCTGGTGGAGCCAGGGCTACAGCGAACCCGGCGCAGGCTCGGATCTGGCGTCGCTGAAGTGCAAGGCTGAACGTCGAGGCGAGCACTACATCGTCAACGGTCAGAAGACCTGGACCACCCTCGGTCAGTACGGCGAATGGATCTTCTGTCTGGTGCGTACCAGCAGCGATGGCAAGCCGCAAACGGGCATCAGCTTTCTGCTGATCGACATGAAGTCGCCCGGCATCACGGTGCGGCCGATCGTGCTGATGGACGGCGAACCCGAAGTCAACGAGGTCTGGTTCGACAACGTCGAGGTGCCGGCCGCGAACCTGATCGGCGAAGAGAACAAGGGCTGGACCTATGCCAAGCACCTGCTGGCACACGAGCGCACCAACATCGCCGATGTCAACCGCGCCAAGCGCGAACTCGAACGCGTCAAGCGCATTGCCAGGGAGCAGGGGCTGTATGACGAAGCGCGCTTCCGCGACCAGATTGCGCAACTGGAAGTGGAGGTGGTGGCGCTGGAAATGATGGTGCTGCGGGTGCTGTCTGCAGAGAAGAGTGGCAAACAGTCGCTCGACGTGGCGGGGCTCTTGAAGATCCGCGGCAGCGAGATCCAGCAGCGCTACAGTGAATTGATGATGCTGGCCGCAGGCCCTCTGGCGCAGCCTTACATCCACGAGGCAATGGAAGCCGGTTGGCAGGGCGATCTTGCGTTCGAGCAGCAACTGCTGCCGCTGGCCGGGACTTACTTCAACTACCGCAAGACGACGATCTACGGCGGGTCGAACGAAGTGCAGCGCAACATCGTTGCAAACACCGTGCTGGGGAGCTGAGATGGACTTCGATTTTTCCGACGATCAACTCTCCCTGCGTGAGGCTGTCGGCCGTTGGGTCGAGAAGGGTTTCACCTTCGAACGCAGACACGCGCTGGCCAAAGCCGGCGGAAAGACGCGTGAGGTCTACACAGAACTCGCCGACCTCGGCCTGGCAGGACTGGTGGTGCCAGAAGCCCACGGCGGACTGGGCATGGGGGCGGTCGAGGCGATGGTGGTCAGCGAAGAGCTGGGTCGTGGGCTCGTCAACGCGCCCTATACTTTTGCCGCGCTGATGTCACCGCGGCTGTTGTCGGTGGCGCCGGATGCGCTGCAGGCAACCTGGCTGCCGGGCATCGCCAGCGGCGCAAAGCTGGTGGTGCCCGCACTGACCGAAGCCACGAGCCGATACCGGCTGGCCCATGTGGAAACACGGGCCATCCGCAAGGGCGATGGCTGGACGGTCGACGGCACCAAGTGCGTGGTGCCAGCCGGCGACGAGGCGGATGCCTTCATCGTTCCCGCGCGCATCGGCGGTGATGCAGGCGACGCGGCCGGCATCGGCCTGTTCGTCGTCGAAGCCGGTGCCGCCACCGTCAACGGTTATGCGACCTACGACGGCGGCCGCGCGGCCGATGTGCATTTCGACTCGGCCGCTGCTGCCTGCATCACCGAAGACGGCCTGGCCGTGCTGGAAGACGCGGTCGACGCGGGCATTGCCGCGCAATGCGCCGAGGCCGTGGGTGCGATGGACCGGCTGCTGGCGATCACGGTCGAGTACATGAACATGCGCAAGCAGTTCAACACCACCATTGCCAGCTTCCAGGCGCTGCGCCACCGGGTGGCCGATGTGAAGATGCAGCTGGAGCTGGCTCGCTCGATGAGCTACTACGCCAGTCTGAAACTGGGCGAGCCAACCCCGCAGCGGCGCCGAGCGGTCGCTCAGGCGGGGGTGCAGTTGGGCCACAGCATGCGCTTCGTCGGCCAGCAATGCGTGCAATTGCACGGCGGCATTGCCTGCACCGACGAGTACGTCGCCAGCCATTACTTCAAGCGCTTGACGATGCTCGAGTTGAGCCTGGGCGACACGATGCACCATCTGGGCGAGGTGTCGAAACGGATGCAGGACACCGCGGGTGTCTTTGCCTGAGTCGCAGCCGCTTCTTGTCGCGGCTGCGTCTCGGCCTCAGTTCCTGTAGAGGTCGCCGAGCACCACACCTTCGCGCCGCGGGTCGGCACCACCTTCGTAGTAGTACGCCCCGGCCGGGTTGCTGCGCTTAAGGATCGTCGCGATGCCGCTGCTCTGCTGGCTGGTGCTGACGGTGTGGCCCAGTGCGCGCAGCCCGGTCACCAACGCGTCGTTGGCACTGTTGTTGGCGAGATCGACGTTGGGGTGCTCGCCGCCGACATTGGTGGTGGGGCTGTTGGCGGCGCCGAAGTCGACCATCGACGTGGCCTGCTGAGCGTTCAGATCCCAGTCCAGCGCGCCGATCAAGGTCTTGATCGTGTACTGGATGATGGTGCTGCCGCCCGGTGAGCCGGTGGCCATGCGGAATTCGCCGCGTGAGCCGTCGGCTGCCGTGCGGAACACGATCGTCGGCGCCATCGAGCTGCGCGGGCGTTTCTTGGCCGCCACGCGGTTGGCGATCGGCACGCCTTGCGCATCGGCCGGCTGTGACGAGAAGTCCGTCAGCTGGTTGTTGAGCAGAAAGCCGCCGCGTGTCATGTGATACGAGCCAAAGCCAGACTCCACAGTCGTCGTCATGCTGACCACGTTGCCGCGGCCGTCGACGATCGTGATCTGCGTGGTGCCGTTTTCGGTGCCCGGCCCCGAGATCCCGAGCGGCACCGGCCCCAGGTCGCCGGGCTGCGCCGTGCCCAGGCTGCGCGTCAGGTTGACGAGGCTGGCGCGGCTCTGCAGATACGTCTTGCTGATCATGCGCGCCGGGCTGCCACCGGGCAGCGGCACGAAGTCGGTGTCGGCCACGTACTTGTCGCGGTCGGCATACGCAAGCCGCTCGGCTTCGGACACCAGGTGAACGCCGCGCACCGTCGGTTTGCCGCCGTTGAGGTCGAGGCTGGTGGGCTTCTGGCTCGCCAGATCGAAAGGCTCCAGGATGCCGAGCGCTTGCGCCACCGCGATACCGCCACTTGAAGGCGGCGGCATGCCGCACACCCACCAGATGCGGTAGGTGGTGCAGATCGCCTCGCGCTTGACCGAGCGATAGGCCGCCAGATCGGCGAGCGTGGTTTGCCCCGATGTGATGCCCCCGCTGGTGTCGGCCACCTCATCGACGATGTCCTGCGCGATGGCACCGCCGTAGAACGCGGCGATGCCACCATTGGCGATCGCCTTGAAGCTGGTGGACAGGGCCGGGCTTTTCAGCAACGTGCCGGTGGCCTTGGCGCTGCCGTCGGCGTTCAGGAAATAGGCGCGGGCTTCGGGGTCACGCGCCAGCGGGCCCTTGGAGCCGTCGATCGAGGCCGCCATGCGCGGGCTGATATTGAAGCCATCGTCGGCAATCTTGATGGCCGGTGCGAACAGGTCTTTCCACGGCAGCCTGCCGGCATCCCGATAGGCGCTGTCCAGCATGTGCAGCACGCCGGGTGTGCCGATCGAACGGCCGCTGGTGCGGGCATTGGGCTTCGGCGTGGTGCGGTCGCTGTCACTGATCCAGCGCAGGTAATTCTCGGTGGCCGATGCGGGCGCGGTTTCGCGGCCGTCATAGGCCGTGACGGTTTTCTTGTCGGCGTCGTAGTGCATCAGGAATGCGCCGCCCCCGATGCCCGACGATTGCGGCTCCACCAATGTCAGCGCCATCTGGGTGGCGATCGCCGCGTCAACCGCGCTGCCACCGGCTTTCAGGATGTCGCAGCCGGCCTTGGCCGCCACCGGGTTGGCCGCCACCACCATGTAGCTGCGCGAAAAACCGACTTCCTTGGCCGCGAAGCCGGTGGCGATCTCCGGCGCACCGTTGGCGCCAGGGGTGCCGGGGTTGTAGAGCGTGCCGCTGGGAGAGAACTGCAGGCAGGCGTTCTCGGCCACCGTGTCTTCGTCGTCTCCGCCGCAACCGGCCAGGGTGGCGGTCAGGCTGGCGGCAAGGATCAGGGTTGCGCAGGTGGCGGCGCGTGGACTCGTCTTCATACCTTCTCCTGGTCTTTCTTGTGGGCGGTCGTCGACCGAAGGATCATCTTCGATCGTCTCTGGCCGCGACAGAACCGGGGACAACCCCCTTGCGCAACAGCCTGCTCACGCCTCAAGGGTTGCCCATGGCGATGCGAAACTTCACACCGTGCAGTTGTCCCAGATCCTTTACAGCCAGGGCTTCGGCAGCCGGCGCGAATGCGCCGCGCTGTTGTCGGCCGGTCGGGTCCGGGTGACCGGGCAGGCGGATGCATCGGCGGCGACCAACGGGGCGCTCGATTTCGATCCCGAAGGGCTCGTCATCGAGGTCGACGGTCGAGCCTGGCCGGTGTTCGACAAAGCCGTGTTGCTGATGCACAAGCCGGCTGGCTTCGAATGCTCACGCAAACCCCATCACCACCCGAGCGTGATGCAACGCCTGCCGCCGCCGCTGCAAAGGCGCGGCGTGCAGCCGGTCGGTCGGCTCGACGCCGACACCACCGGCCTGCTGTTGCTGACCGACGACGGCGCCCTGATCCACCGCCTGACCTCGCCGCGCCACCATGTCCGCAAGGTCTACGAGGCGACCACTCGTCATGCGATCGACGACACGCTGGTGCGGCAGCTTCTGGATGGGGTTCAACTGCTGGACGAAGACCAACCGGTGCGCGCAACCGACTGCCGCGCGATCGACACGCATCTGCTGGAGCTGACGCTGACCGAAGGCAAATACCACCAGGTCAAGCGCATGGTGGCCGCGGCCGGCAACCGCGTCGACGCCCTGCACCGCTCGCGCTTCGGCGCCCTGTCGTTGCCAGCCGACCTGCCGCCCGGTGAATGGCGCTGGCTCGACCGTGCGGCGGTGGCCTCGATCAGCGCAGTGGGCTGAACGCGCGTTTGCAGGCCTTCAGCAGTCTGGCAGCAGCCATCATCGCCCGCGTGTTGAGCGTGTCGTGGCCGGCCGCCGCCCGCCGTCTCAGCAGGGCCGCTGCCGCATCGGGCATGCGCTGCAACAGCAGCGACCGCGCCAGACGGCGGGCGTCGCGGGAACGGTAGAACGGGTCGGGCAAGGCGGCCAGCCACCCGATCAGTGTGGCTTCGTCCAACAGTCGCGGCAGGCGGTAGGGCCCATGAAAACCGAACACCGGTCCGCGCGGCGCCATGTTCTCGAAGGCAAAGCGCTGCGCCACATCGGCCGGTGCGAAGCGCAGGCCATGCTCGCCTTCCAAAAGATCGCGAAAACGCCGGCACAGCATCTCGTCTTCGGGATGCTCGGTGGTGATGCGCGGGTCCTGCCCGGCCCGCAACAACCGCTGTGACCGCAGCGAGAAGCCGCCGTTGCCCACGTTGCGCCCCGCCGGTTGGTCGGGCCAGACCGCGCCGATGTAGTCCCAGTCCAGGAATTCGTCGCGCCAGGCCGATGGGTCGCAGACGAACCCGTCCCACTGCGTGACGAGCACATGCGGGGTATGGATGTGCTCGGCCAACTGGCGCAGCACGAAGCGTGAATAGCCGGCGGCGGAATCGATCGGGTCGATCGCCACCAGCTCGACACCGCGCGGCGCGTGCGCCGGCTGCCATTCGGCGGTGAAGAGCACCACACGGCCGAAGTCGATGCTGGCCATCGACCGTTGCAGCGACTGCAGCGCCAGCGCCGGTGCCCGCGTGTCGATCGCCACCAGCGTGACCTGCGGCAGCGACAACCTGGTCATCGGCTTGGAGATCCGGTCGGGCATTCGCTCGATTCTGCCTTGCTAGACTCGCCCGCAATGGGTGAACACGAGGGAAACCGAAGCCAGACCGGCACGGTCATTGGCGCAGACATTGGCGCAGACATTGGCGCAGTCAGCGGCGCAGTCAGCGGCGCAGTCAGCGGATCAACAGTGCCCCCGACAACCCACATCGGCATCAGCCTCGGCAGCATCGCATCGCTGCAAGACGGTCTGGGCGAATTTGCGTTGCAGATGGGCCAGCGCATCGGTGAACGGGCCGCAGACTGGCAACGGCAACATGGCGTGCGCTTCACCTTTCACACCCGCGCCAAGCTTGCCGGCCTGTTCGGGCCGGATGTGGACTACGTGCCGGTCACGCGCTGGCAGCGCACACTGCACGCTCAGCCGCGACGCTATGCGCTGTGGCATTCGCTGCACCAGCTCAACAAGACCCAGCCGCCTCGCGGCACCGGGGTGCGCCTGCTCACCGTCCACGACCTGAACTATCTGTACGGCCGCAACGCGTTCTCGACCTGGCGCCACCACCGCCGCACGCTTGCCTTGATGGGCCGCACCGATGCCGTGGTCGCCATCAGTCATCACACCGCCAACGACGTCCGGCACCGTCTCGGCTGGACCGGGCCGCTGGAGGTCATCCACAACGGCGCCCGCAGTTTTGTAGAAACGCCGCAGGTACCGCTGGACGGATGGAGCGCAGCGGCTTCGCGTCCGTTTCTGTTCCACCTCAGCCGCATGTCGCCGTCGAAGAACCCGGCGGCGCTGATGGCCCTGGCGCAAGCCTGGCCGGCGATGCAGTTCGTGCTGTGCGGTCCGACCGGCGACGATTCGCGGCGCCTGCGCGACAGCGTCAGCCTGCCGAATGTGCAGTTCCATCTGGGCATCAGCGACGCGCAGAAGGCCTGGGCCTACGCCCACTGCAGCGGCTTCCTGTTCCCGTCCCTGACCGAAGGCTTCGGCCTGCCGCCGATCGAGGCCATGCACTTCGGCAAGCCGGTGTTCCTGTCGCGTCGCACGAGCCTGCCCGAGATCGGCGGCGACGTCGCCCACTACTTCGACGATTTCGAGCCCGCGTCGATGCGCGCCGTCATCGAACGCGGACTGGCCGGCGCCGACGAACCAGGCCGCTCTGAAGCCGTGCGGTCGCATGCCGCACAGTTCAGCTGGGAACGCGCCGCAGGGAGTTATATGGCTTGCTACCGACGGTTGCTCGGCCTGCCTGCGCAGGCTTGATGGCGATGCAGATCAGCCGCTGGAGCCCGCGGACCCGGTCCGCCGCGTGGTCGCAGGGCTGCGCCGTCACGATCGGCAACTTCGACGGCGTCCACCGTGGCCACCAGGCGATGCTGGCGCTGCTGACCAGTGAAGCCCGCCACCGGGGTTTGCCGTCGTGTGTGTTGACCTTCGAGCCCCATCCGCGCGACCACTTCGCACGGCTGGCCGGCAAGCCGGAATCGGCGCCGGCCCGCATCGCCACGCTGCGCGACAAGCTGGCCGAACTCGAACGCTGCGGCATCGACCGCGTGGTGGTGGCGCGCTTCGATTCACGCTTCGCCAGCCTGTCGCCGCAGGCCTTCATCGACCAGGTGCTGCGCGATGGCCTGCATGCCCGCACCGTGCTGGTCGGAGACGACTTCGTGTTCGGCGCGCGCCGCGCTGGCAACTATGCGCTGCTGGACCAGGCCGGCGCCGACGCGGGCTTCGATGTGGCGCGCATGCTGAGCTACGAAGTGCACGGATTGCGGGTGTCCAGTTCTGCCGTGCGCGACGCCTTGGCTGCCGGCGACATGGCGCGCGCCGCCGCGCTGCTGGGGCGGCCCTACACCATCAGCGGCCGCGTGGTGCCTGGCCGCAAGCTCGGGCGCGACCTGGGCTTTCGAACCCTGAACCTGCGCTTCGGCCATCCGAAGCCAGCCGCCAGCGGCATCTTCGCAGTGCGGGTGCACGGGCTGGCAGAGGGGCCGCTGCCCGGCGTCGCGAGCCTGGGGGTGCGGCCGACCGTCGAGGACAGCGGACGTGTGTTGCTGGAGGTGCATTGCCTGCAATGGCCCGAAGCGCTGGGGACTGAAGGCGGCTACGGCCGCTGCCTGAGGGTCGACCTGCTGCACAAGCTTCATGACGAACTGCGCTACGAATCACTGGTGGCCCTGCGCGAAGGCATCGCCCGCGACACTGCCGAAGCGGCGCGCTGGTTGCAGTCCATCGACTGAAGCCGACCGATCCGCCAGCGGCCGATCAGAAGCGCCAGGCCAGGCCGGCGCTCAGCCCGTAGACGGTCTTGCGCGTCGTCAGCGGACTGTCCGCCGCCGGCCCCAGCAAGCGCGTCAGGCTGACCCCGCCGAGCACGATCCAGTCGTTGCCGATGTCATGGCGCACGTTTGTGAAAAGCGCCGCATCGCGCAGCCCCGCAGAGGGTTCGTAAGCCGCATACCGGGTCCGTGCCGCCTGCTGCGGGCTGATGCCGTAGTAGGTCTGCATGTAGCGGTCGCCGGCTGCGGCCAGGCTACTGCCAACCGTCAGCACCGTGGTCGGCGCGATGCGCGATTCCCAGGCCCCGGTGATGTCGCCGAAGCTGCCGCCGCCGCGACCGAAGGCGTCGACGCTCCACGAAGCGCCCAACCGCCACGGCCCATCGAAGCGGTAGGTGGCCGCAGCGCGCACCCGCACCGTGGGGCGGATGTCGCCGACGCCTTTCAAAGCACCGCTGGTGTCCTCGCTGCGGCCGGCGTCGAAACGCAGCGCCAGGTTGGCGCGAAACCTGTCGCTGCGCGTCAAGTCGAGCCCAAGACCGCGTTCGACATCGTCGGCCCGGCGGGTGACGAAGCCGCTGGAGTTGGTGACCGTGAAGCGGCCATAACGCAGGAAGAAGCCGGGCGAGAGCTTGAGGACCTGCCTGCGTGAACCGGAATACTCCGGTCGCCAGCCCGTGTTGAGACCAATGGCGCCTTCCCATTTGCGGTCGGTGCCGACACTGGCCGACAAGGGGGTGTCGACCGCCTGCGCCCGCACTGCACCGACGCTCAACAGCGCGCAACCCCAAAAGCCGATCAGCAGACAAGTCTTCAACTGCAAACCTCGGTACAGCGAGAGCGAACATGCCAGGCGGCATGTTCGGTTACCGGCGACTGGCGGACGGCGGCTGCGGCGGGTGGGTCCGGGGTCGCTAAACTCGCGGCCATGCAACCGTCGACGCCATCGCCGCAGCCACCCGCCCGGGCGACCGCCACCGTGCGCTGGCAAGCCAGCACGCGACGCCAGGCGACGCGCGACCGAATTATTTGACGACCCGCCTTAAGCGGGGCTGAAGCAACCGGCTGGCCCTGCCCCACGAGCACGGCTGCCGCCGGTTTGGTCAGCGTCAGCTGGGCGGGTTTGCAATCCTGGCTTCGCTGTCGCGCGGCTCCACTGCCGACCACCCCATCACTACGTCAGCCGCAGCGCCCCCGCCCGGCCGCCCCACCATGAACACCCCCACCGACTACCGCCAGACGCTGAACCTGCCCGACACGCCGTTCCCGATGCGCGGCGATCTTCCGAAGCGCGAACCCGACTGGATCGCAAATTGGAACGACACCGAAGACGGCGGCGGCCTGTACCAGCGCTTGCGCGTGGCGCGGCGCGGTGCACCGCTGTTCGTGCTGCATGACGGCCCGCCCTATGCCAACGGCAAGCTGCACATCGGCCATGCCCTCAACAAGATCCTGAAGGACATGGTGGTCAAGAGCCGACAGCTGGCCGGCTTCGACGCGCGCTATGTGCCGGGCTGGGACTGCCACGGCCTGCCGATCGAGAACCAGATCGAGAAGGACCACGGCCGCGGCCTGCCGCGCGAAAAGGTGCAGGCACTGTCGCGCGCTTATGCCACCGAGCAGGTGGCGCAGCAGATGGCCGACTTTCAGCGCCTGGGCGTGCTCGGCGACTGGCAGCACCCGTACCGCACGATGGACAAGGCCAACGAGGCTGGCGAAATCCGCATGCTGAAGCGCGTTGTGGAACGCGGCTTCGTCTACCGTGGGCAGAAGCCGGTGTACTGGTGCTTCGACTGCGGCTCGTCGCTGGCCGAGTTCGAGATCGAATACGCCGACAAGCAGAGCATCACGGTCGATGTCGCCTTCCCTGCAGCCGACCCGGCGGCGCTGGCGGCGGGGTTCGGCGTGCCCGCGATCGACAAGCCCGCCTATGCAGTCATCTGGACCACCACCCCGTGGACCTTGCCGGCCAACCAAGCGCTGAATCTGAATCCGTCGCTGGTCTATGCGCTGGTCGACACCGGCGATCGGCTGCTGGTGCTGGCCGAGGACCTGGTCGAGACCTCCCTGGCCCGATACGGATTGCAAGGGCAGGTGATCGCCAGCGCAGTCGGCGCCAAGCTCGACGGCCTGGGCTTCAGGCACCCGCTGGCGGCGGTCGATGCCGGCTACGACCGGGTTGCGACCGTCTTGCTGGCCGACTACGCCACCGCCGATGACGGCACCGGCATCGTCCATTCGTCGCCGGCCTACGGCGTGGATGACTTCAATTCCTGCATCGCGGCCGGCATGAAGCCCGATGAGATCCTGAACCCGGTGCAAGGCAACGGCGTCTATGAACAAGCGTTGCCGCTGTTCGGCGGCCAACACATCTGGAAGGCGCAGCCCGCCATCGTCGACGCGTTGCGCAATGCCGGTCATCTGCTGGCGAGCGGCGACCTGCGCCACAGCTACCCCAACTGCTGGCGCCACAAGACGCCGGTGATCTACCGCGCGGCGGCGCAGTGGTTCGTGCGCATGGACGAAGGCAACGGCGTGTTCACCACCGACAAGGCGCCGGCGACCCTGCGGCAAACCGCGCTGGCGGCCATCGAAGCCACCTCGTTCTATCCGGAGAATGGCCGCGCGCGGCTGCGCGACATGATCGGCGGCCGACCCGACTGGTGCATCAGCCGCCAGCGCAGCTGGGGCGTGCCGCTGCCGTTCTTCCTGCACAAGGTCAGCGGTGAACTGCACCCCGACACGCCAGCCTTGATCGACCGCGCGGCAGCGCTGGTGCAAGCCGGTGGTGTCGAGGCCTGGAGTGCGCTCGACCCGGCGGATTGGCTGGGACGGGAAGGTGAACACTCGGCCGAGCACTATGCCAAGAGCAACGACATCCTGGATGTGTGGTTCGACTCGGGCTCGACCTTCGGCCATGTGCTGCGCGGTTCGCATCAGGGGCCGCCTGAAGACCCTGGCTATCACACCGAAGGGCCCGAAGCCGACCTGTATCTGGAGGGCCATGACCAGCACCGCGGCTGGTTCCACAGCTCGTTGCTCATCGGAAGTGCCATCGAAGGCCGTGCGCCCTACCGCGGGCTGCTGACGCACGGCTTCGCGGTCGATGGCCAGGGCCGCAAGATGAGCAAGTCGCTCGGCAACTTCGTCGAGATGCGCACCGTCACCAGCAAGCTCGGCGCCGAGATCGTTCGCCTGTGGTGCGCGTCCACCGACTATTCGGGCGACCTCAACATCGATGACCGGATCCTGGCGCGCGTGGTCGACAGCTACCGCCGCATCCGCAACACGCTGCGCTTCCTGCTCGCGAATGCCGGTCCTGCCGACTTCGACCACGCCACGCAGGTGGTGCCGCTGGACCAGATGCTCGAGATCGACCGCTGGGCGCTGTCGCGAACGGCCGAGTTGCAGGCGGAACTGCTGGCCCACTTCGACCGCTACGAATTCCACCCTGTGGTCGCCAAGCTGCAGGTGTTCTGCGCCGAGGACCTGGGGGCGTTCTATCTCGACGTGCTGAAGGACCGGCTCTACACCGCCGCACCGGATTCGCACGCGCGGCGCAGCGCACAAACCGCGCTGTGGCAGATCACCCATGCGATGCTGCGCTGGATGGCGCCGGTCCTGAGTTTCACAGCAGAAGAAGCCTGGAATGTCTTCGACGGCGGCGACTCGATCTTCACCGAAACTTTCAGCCCCTTCCCTGCGCCCGATCGGGTGTTGCTGAAGAAGTGGTCGCGCATTCGCGAGTTGCGCGATGCGGTCAACAAGGAGATCGAGGGCTTGCGCAGCACGGGCGGCGTGGGCTCGTCGCTGCAGGCCAACGTGCGCATCACCGCTGCATTCGAAGACCTTGCGTTGCTGCAAAGCCTGGGAGACGACCTGCGGCTGGTGCTGATCACGTCGAAGGCCGATCTGCAGGCGGGCGATGCGCTGCAGATCGAGGTCGTGCCGAGCCCCGACACCAAGTGCGAGCGCTGCTGGCACTGGCGCGCCGATGTCGGCCACGATGCCGAGCATCCGACGCTGTGCGGGCGCTGCATCAGCAACCTCTACGGCGCCGGCGAAGTCCGCCGGGTTGCCTGATGGCGAACCGACAATCTGCCAGGGCGCCTGGCCTGTGGGGGTGGCTGGCGCTGGCGCTGTTCGTGGTCGTCGCCGACCAGGCAACCAAGGCGGTCATCGTGTCACGCTTCCAGCTCGGCGACACGGTGCCGGTCACGGGATTCTTCAACCTCGTCCGCGCCCACAACCCCGGCGCGGCGTTCTCGTTTCTGGCCGATGGCAGCGGCTGGCAACGCTGGTTTTTCGCCGGCATCGGCGTCGTGGCTTCGGTGGCGATCGTGTGGATGATCCGCAGCCATCCGACGCAGAAATTGTTCTGCTTCGCGGTCAGCATGATCATGGGTGGCGCGCTCGGCAATGTCGTCGACCGCCTGCTGCATGGCCATGTGGTCGACTTCCTGCAGTTCCGCTTCAGCCTGTTGCAGCCGATCTTCCACGGCGGCTACTTCCCGGCCTTCAATCTGGCCGACAGCGCCATCACGCTGGGCGCCATCTGCCTCATCGCGGACGAACTGCTTCGGGTGCGTCGCAGCCGCCCAAGGTGAATCTCGAGAGGCGCCGTGTTTTGTGTTGACCGCCTTGCCGGACCCATCGGCGGCCCATCAGCCGACCCTGCGAAGTCCGTCCGCAGCCCGTTGGTAGCCAACCAGTTGCCTGTCAACGCCGGTCAACGCCGGTCGCCCATCGCAAAGGCAATCGTGCCCAGGTCGACGTACTCCAACTCGCTGCCGGCCGGCACCCCGCGCGCCAGCCGGGTGACCTTGACCCCGCGGTCGCGCAACGGTGCGGTCAGCGCATGTGCGGTGACCTCGCCCTCAGCACTGAAGCCGGTGGCCAGGATGACCTCTTGCACGACCCCGTCGGCCGCTCGTTCAAGAAGTTGCGCGGTACCGATGTCTTCGGCGCCGATGCCGTTCAACGGGCTGATGCGACCCATCAACACGAAATAGAGACCGCGGTAGCTGGCACTGCGTTCCAGCGCCGCCTGGTCGGCAGGGGTTTCGACCACGCACAGCAACGCGGCATCGCGCCGCGGATCGGCGCAGGTGGCACAGACATCGGCTTCGGTGA
>JBDSMV010000331.1:0-4529 GCA_039915715.1 Rubrivivax sp.
TCGAAGCCATGCTGGCAAAACGCATCATTCCGTGTCTCGACGTAACCAACGGCCGCGTGGTGAAGGGCATCAATTTCCTAGAGTTGCGCGACGCGGGTGATCCCGTTGAGATCGCCGCGCGTTACAACGAACAAGGCGCCGACGAGCTGACCTTTCTCGACATCACCGCCACCAGCGATGGGCGCGATTTGATCCTGCACATGATCGAGGCGGTGGCCTCGCAGGTGTTCATTCCACTCACGGTTGGCGGTGGTGTGCGCACGGTCGAAGACGTGCGCCGACTGCTGAATGCGGGTGCCGACAAGGTGAGCTTCAACTCGGCCGCACTGGCTCGACCCGAGCTGATCGGCGACGCGTCCGACCGCTATGGCGCGCAATGCATCGTGGTCGCGATCGACGCCAAGCGCCGCGTTGGCGATCTCGGAGCCCGGGCGGCCTGGGACGTCTATACCCACGGCGGGCGCCGCAACACCGGCATTGACGCGGTCGAGTGGGCGCGCAAGGTGGCGGCTCTTGGCGCCGGCGAGTTGCTCGTGACGAGCATGGACCGCGACGGCACCAAGAGCGGGTTCGACCTGGAGTTGACCCGGGCCATCAGCGACGCGGTCGATGTGCCGGTGATTGCATCCGGGGGGGTCGGCTCGTTGGCCCATCTGTCCGAGGGCATTCGCATCGGCGGCGCTGACGCGGTGCTGGCCGCCAGCATCTTCCACTACGGCGAGTTCACGGTCGGCGATGCCAAGGCGCTGATGGCGCGCGACGGCATTCCGGTGCGCCTGTGACATCCAAAGCCGGCACCGGGCGGCGCAGCGCCGGATCTGCGCCGCGCAAGGCGGGCCCGCGACCCGCGCTCAAGAACGAGGTGCGCCTGATCGGCGGCAGCCTGCGTCGCAGCCGACTGCCGGTGCTGGACCATCCGGGTCTGCGGCCCACGCCCGACCGGGTGCGCGAGACGCTCTTCAACTGGCTGGGACAGGACCTGAGCGGCTGGCGGGTGTTGGATGCGTTTGCAGGCAGTGGCGCGCTGGGATTCGAGGCCGCATCGCGCGGCGCGGCCGAGGTGCTGTTGCTGGAGCAGAACCCGCTGCTGGTCGACAGCCTCAACAAGAGCCGTGTGCGGCTCGCCACCGCAGCGGTGTCGGTTTTGCGCGGTCATGCGCTGGCCTGGATGGCGGCGGCGCGGGCCGGCCGCTTCGACCTGGTTCTGCTGGACCCGCCATTCGACAGCGATCTGTCAGAGGCGGCGTTGCAGGTGGCAGCCCCGCTGGTGGCACCGTCGGGCTTCCTGTACCTGGAGTCTGCCGAGCCGCGCCCCGAGCCACCCGCCAGCTTCGATAGGTTCCGGCACCTTCGCGCCGGCTCGGTCCATGCGCAGTTGTACCGGCGACAACCCGCGCTACATCCCGGCCAACAACCCGAAATTTCGCTGCCCTAAACTGCCGATGACAGTGCACGCCTGCAGGAGACCACCCGGACATGACTGCCACACCGCCACGAACTGCCGTCTACCCCGGCACCTTCGACCCGATGACGCTCGGTCATGAAGACCTGATGCGCCGTGCGTCGCGCCTGTTCGACCGGCTGATCGTGGCGGTGGCGGTGGGCCACCACAAGCGCACGATGTTCACCATCAACGAACGGCTGGAGATCGCGCGCGAGATCTGCGCGCCATACCAGAATGTCGAAGCCGTGACGTTTCGTGGTCTCCTGAGCGAGTTCGTGATGTCGCAGCAGGGCGTGGTGGTGGTGCGCGGACTGCGCGCGGTCAGCGATTTCGAGTACGAGTTCCAGATGGCCGGCATGAACCGCCAGTTGATGCCCGATGTAGAGACCGTCTTCATGACCCCGTCGGATCAGTTCCAGTTCGTCAGCGGCACCTTCGTGCGCGAGATCGCCAGCCTCAACGGCGATGTCTCCAAGTTCGTGGCCCCGTCGGTGCTGCGTCGCCTGCAGGAACGGGTCGGGCAGACCTCGCAGACCTCACAGGCCTGAAGAGCCCTCCTCAACAGCCAAACCGAGTTACTTGACGATGGCACTCTGGATCACCGACGACTGCATCAATTGCGATGTCTGCGAACCCGAGTGCCCGAACGAGGCGATCTCGATGGGCGAAGAGATCTACCAGATCGACCCGCACAAGTGCACCGAATGCGCCGGGCATTTCGATGAGCCGCAATGCGTGCAGGTCTGCCCGGTGGCTTGCATTCCGGTCAACCCGGAGTGGGTCGAGACGCCGGAGCAGTTGCTCGAAAAGTACCGTCGCCTGCAGCTCGCTTGAGCTTCGGCTGGCGCTTGGGCGCCGGCTTGCTGGCAGTGACCTTGGCGGCTGCCGGCTTGGCGTTTCTTTGCAGGTGTTCCCGCCGGAGTGATTCGGCCAGCGCAGCTTCTCTTCCAACTCGATCTGCGGCGGCGTCCAGATCGGCAGTGGGCCGCCGGGCGAGGGCCGCAAGAGCGGTGCCGCCCGTGCAGGGTTGGTCCGTGTAATTCCGGCCATCGGCACCGCAGCGCCACACTTGCCCTGCAGTCACCGTCTGCGCATGCGCGGCGAAACCCATCAGCGAGCAGGCAAGGACCAGCGAGACGATCGAAGCGGTCTTCATGGGATTTTGCATTTCTCAGGGTGTGGGCGGCAAAACTGGAGGCCGTGGCGGTTTCGGCCGTGGCGGTTGTGCATGGATGATCTGCAGCGCACGGTCCATTTCGCCAGCCAGCAGCGCATCGGTGGCCTGCAGCGACTGTTCGATCGCCTTGCTGATGGCGTCGCGTTGGTCGGGTGCGGGTTTCTTCAGCACGTAGTCGACGACTTCGGCCTTGACGCCGGGATGGCCGATGCCCAGCCGCAGACGCCAAAAGTCGGGGCTGCCGAGCAGGCCGTGGAGGTCCCTGAGCCCGTTGTGACCGGCTGCACTGCCGCCGAACTTCAGCTTGGCCTGGCCCGGCGCCACATCGAGTTCGTCGTGCACCACCAGGATCTGCTTCGGCTCGATCTTGTAGAAGCGCGCCAGCGGCGCCACCGACGCGCCCGAGCGATTCATGAACGTCATCGGCTGCAGCAACCACACGGGGCCCGAAGGCAACGCCACGCGCGCCACCAGACCCTGATAGGCACGCTCCGGAACCAGTTGAACGCCAAGCTTTCGAGCCAGCGCGTCGATCCACCAGAACCCCGCGTTGTGGCGCGTGGATTCGTATTCAGAGCCCCGGTTGCCGAGGCCGACGAAGAGTCGAATCATGGCGTCGATTATGAAAGCCGCGCCCACAAAAAAGCCCCACCGCAGTGGGGCACCCTGATGGGCGTCAACCGAAGCCGACCGCAGCGCAGGGGCCGCAGCAGACCGGGTCAGCCGCGGATCAGCAGATCACTTCTTGTTTTGGCGCTCGTCTTTCTTGGGCTTGACGCCCTTGCCCTTCTCGGGCACGACCACCGCGGTGGCCGGCGCCACTTCTTCTTCGATCCGCGGCAGCGTCACCGAAACGATCGCCGGGTTCTGCGTGCCATGTTTGACGGCCTTGATGCCGGACGGCAGTTTCAAGTCGCTGACATGCAAGCTCTCGCCCTTGACCAGACCCGACAGGTCGATCGAGATGAATTCCGGCAGCTGCGACGCCAGGCACTCCACCTCGAGTTCGGTGCGCACATGGTTGATCAGACACTTGTCGGTCTTGACCGCGGGCGACTCTTCTTCGTTCGAGAAGTGCAGCGGAACCTTCTTGCGCAGGCGGGTCTTGTCGTCGACACGCTGGAAGTCGATGTGCTGCACCTGGGGCTTCCAGGCGTGCATCTGGAAGTCGCGCAGCAACACCTTCTGCGTCGTGCCGGCCAACTCCATCTCGAGGATGGAGCTGTGGAAGGCTTCCTTCTTGAGCTCAAAGAACAGCGCGTTGTGATCGAGCTCGATCATCGACGGCTCGGAGCCGCCCCCGTAGACGATGCCCGGAACCTTGGCGGCGTGGCGCAGGCGGCGGCTCGCTCCGGTCCCCTGCAGCGTGCGCTCGAAAGCTGTGAATTTCATGTGAACTCCATGTGGATGAGGGCCCGCGACCAGGCTCCTCGGGAAAAGGGCGACTGCCCCGCGACAACCGCGGCCGATGCCCGAAGGCACCCGCCGCGGATCAAAAGTTGTTGTTCTGCTCGGCGAAGAGCGAGGTCACCGATTCGCCGTCGCTGATGCGCCGGATCGTCTCTGCAAACAGAAACGCCACCGACAGCTGACGGATCTTCGGGCAAGCCTTGGCGGCGTCGTGCAGCGCAATGGTGTTGGCCACCACCACTTCGTCGATCTGCGACGCGTGAATGCGCTCGACCGCCGGGCCCGAGAACACCGGGTGCGTGCAATACGCATAAACGCTCTTGGCGCCGCGTTCCTTCAACACCTCCGCGGCTTTGACCAGGGTGCCGGCGGTGTCGATCATGTCGTCCATGATCACGCAGTTGCGGCCCTCGATCTCGCCGATCACATGCATCACTTCGGAGACATTGGCAGAAGGGCGGCGCTTGTCGATGATCGCCAGATCGCAGCCCAGTTGCT
>JBDSMV010000393.1:0-4997 GCA_039915715.1 Rubrivivax sp.
CGCTGCAGCGCCGGCGGGCGAAGATCCGAAGACCGCAGAGGAGAACCCCAGCATGCCCGCCGCATCCACCATCGCGCCCAATCAGGTGCAGAACACGACCCCCGCCAACCCCGTCGCGCCGTTGTCCACAACCGCAGCCGGCACCGCCTCACCCATGGCCGCGCGCGCCAGCGCTGCAGCGTCCGTCAATGCCTATGACGGCTACCAGATCATCCGCCGCAACGGTGCAGTGGTCTCCTTTGCACCCGAGAAGATATCGGTGGCGTTGATGAAGGCCTTTCTGGCGGTGCATGGCACGCAGGGCGCCGCGTCGGCCAGCGTGCGCGAAACTGTCGAACGGCTGACCGAAGGCGTGGTGCGTGCGCTGCTGCGGTCACGCCCCGGCGGCGGCACCTTCCACATCGAAGACGTGCAGGACCATGTGGAACTGGCGTTGATGCGCGGCGGGCATCACGAAGTCGCCCGCGCTTATGTGCTGTACCGCGAACGCCGCACGCAGGAACGGTCGCGCCAGGTGGCGCCGGCTGCCCTCAAGGCGGTCGAGCTGTTCGTCACCGACCGGGGCCAGCGGGTGCCGCTGGACATGGCGGCCCTGCGCGGGTTGGTGGAATCGGCGTGCGCCGATCTGGGACCCGATGTGCGCGCCGAGCCGATCCTGGCCGAGACCCGGCGCAACCTGTATGACGGTGTGCCGCTGGACGAGGTTTACAAGGCCGCGATCCTGTCGGCCCGCACCCTGATCGAGAAAGAGCCGGCCTACACGCGGGCCACCGCGCGGCTGCTGCTGCACACCATCCGCCGCGAAATTCTCGGTGCCGAGGTCACGCAGGAGCAGATGGCCGGGCGCTATGCCGAGTACCTGCCGCAGTACATCAAACAGGGTGTCAAGGCCGAATTGCTGGACGAACGCTTGCAGCACTTCGATCTGGTGCGGCTGGGTGCGGCGATCGACGCCGGCCGCGACCTGCAGTTCGATTACCTGGGACTGCAAACGCTGTATGACCGTTATTTCCTGCACATCGACGAACAGCGCATCGAGATGCCGCAGGCGTTCTTCATGCGCGTGGCAATGGGCCTGTCGCTGAACGAGATCGACCGCGAAGCGCGCGCCATCGAGTTCTACAACGTGCTGTCCCGCTTCGATTTCATGAGCAGCACGCCGACGCTGTTCAACAGCGGCACGCGCCGCAGCCAGCTCAGCAGTTGCTACCTGACGACGGTGGCCGACGACCTGGACGGCATCTACGAAGCGCTGAAAGAGAACGCGCTGCTGAGCAAGTTCGCCGGGGGTCTGGGCAACGACTGGACGCGGGTGCGCGCACTCGGCAGCTACATCAAGGGCACCAACGGCAAGAGCCAGGGCGTGGTGCCGTTCCTGAAGGTCGTCAACGACACCGCAGTGGCCGTCAACCAGGGTGGCAAGCGCAAGGGCGCGGTGTGTGCCTATCTGGAGAGCTGGCACCTGGACCTGGAAGAGTTCCTGGAGCTGCGCAAGAACACCGGGGACGATCGGCGCCGCACGCACGACATGAACACCGCCAACTGGATCCCCGACCTCTTCATGCGCCGGGTGGTCGAAGGTGGCAACTGGACGCTCTTCAGCCCCAGCACCACACCCGACCTGCACGACCTCTTCGGCAAGGCCTTCGAGGTGGCCTACACCGCCTATGAAGCGCGGGTCGACAGCGGCGACATCAAGCTCTACAAGCGCATGCCGGCTCGCGACCTGTGGCGCAAGATTTTGTCGATGCTGTTCGAAACCGGTCATCCGTGGATCACCTTCAAGGACGCTTGCAACGTGCGCAGCCCACAGCAGCATGTGGGTGTGGTGCACAGCTCCAACCTGTGCACCGAGATCACGCTGAACACCAACGAGACCGAGATCGCGGTCTGCAACCTGGGCAGCGTGAACCTGGTGCAGCACCTGATGAATGTGCCCGATGCCGCCGATGGCACCCCCGGTGCCAAGCAGATCGACAGCGCCAAGCTCAAGCGCACCGTGGCCACCGCCATGCGCATGCTCGACAACGTCATCGACATCAACTATTACGCGGTCAAGAAGGCCCGCGACAGCAACCTGCGGCACCGCCCGGTGGGTCTCGGGATCATGGGGTTTCAAGACTGCCTGTACGAGCAGCGCCTGCCGTATGCCAGCCAGGCGGCAGTGGAGTTCGCCGACCGGTCGATGGAAGCCGTTTGCTACCACGCCTATTGGGCCAGCACCGAACTGGCGGAAGAGCGCGGCCGCTACAGCAGCTTTCGCGGTTCGTTGTGGGACCGCGGCATCCTTCCGCAGGACTCCTTGGACCTGCTCAGTGAGGCGCGCGGGGGCCATCTCGAAGTCGACCGCTCCACCACGTTGGACTGGGACGCCTTGCGCCAGCGCATCAGCACCCACGGCATGCGCAACAGCAACTGCGTGGCGATTGCGCCCACCGCCACCATCAGCAACATCATCGGAGTCGATGCCTCGATCGAACCCAGCTTCGGCAACCTGTCGGTCAAGAGCAACCTGTCGGGCGAGTTCACGATCATCAACGAGTACCTGGTGCGCGATCTGAAGCGGCTCGGCCTGTGGGACGACGTGATGGTGATGGACCTGAAGCACTTCGATGGTTCGCTGCACCCGATCGACCGCGTGCCCGACGAACTCAAGCGCCTGTACGGCACCGCTTTCGAGGTCGACGCCTCGTGGCTCGTGGAGGCCGGTTCGCGGCGCCAGAAATGGATCGACCAGGCGCAGTCCCTGAACATCTACATGGCCGGCGCGTCGGGCCGCAAGCTCGACGAAATCTATCGCCTGGCCTGGCTGCGCGGGCTCAAGACCACCTACTACCTGCGCACCACCAGTGCCACCTATTCCGAGAAGAGCACGGTGGCGCCAGGCGCCTTGAATGCGGTGGCCCATGGTGGCGGAGGCAAAGCTCAAGAAGCGCAGCGCGGGTCGACGCATTCAGGCAAAGCGCTCGAGGCATCAGGCTCGCAGACTCCTGCCAGCGATGTCAAGTTCTGCTCCATCGACAACCCCGACTGCGAAGCCTGCCAGTAGTCGGCCGTCATCGGTCCGCGGTCCATTGCAGGTGCATGAAAGTGAATACCAAAGCGCTGCGTCGAACGCATCGCAGGCCGGTCGGGCTTGCATGTCGATGCGCAGCGACAACAACGAAGCCGTGGCAATGTCAACCAGCGCTTGGTGTTCTTGCACAACAAACCGATAATTGAAACTGATCACAAGGTCAACACATGCTGGTCTGGGAAGACAACGTCAGAACCCCATCGAAACAAGCGCCGCAGGTGCCTGCTGAAGCGACGGCGCAACGCGCCTCTCAACTCGCTGCGCAATCCAGCACGCAAGTCGCTCCTCAAGTGATCGCAGAAGTCGCGGCGCGGGTCTCCGCCCCGACTCCACCGTCGCCCGCGGCATCCAAGCGCCGCGTCAACGCTGCCGACAAACGGATCATCAACGGCAGCACCGATGTCAACCAACTGGTGCCGTTCAAGTACAAGTGGGCGTGGGAGAAGTACCTGTCCACCTGCGCCAACCACTGGATGCCTCAAGAGGTCAACATGTCGCGCGACATCGCGACATGGAAAGACCCCAACGGCCTCACCGAAGACGAACGCCGCATCGTCAGGCGCAACCTGGGCTTCTTCGTCACAGCCGATTCACTGGCCGCCAACAACATCGTGCTGGGCACCTACCGCCACATCACGGCGCCCGAATGCCGCCAGTTTCTACTGCGGCAGGCCTTTGAAGAGGCCATCCACACCCACGCTTATCAGTACATCGTGGAGTCGCTGGGTCTGGACGAGAGCGAGATCTTCAACGCTTACCACGAGGTGGACTCGATCCGTCAGAAGGACGAGTTCCTGATCCCGTTCATCGACGCGATCATGGACCCGCACTTCAAGACCGGCACGCCCGAGGCCGACCAGACTCTGCTCAAGAGCCTGATCGTCTTCGCGTGCCTGATGGAGGGGCTGTTCTTCTATGTCGGCTTTACGCAAATCCTGGCGCTGGGCCGACAGAACAAGATGACCGGCGCGGCCGAGCAGTACCAGTACATCCTTCGCGACGAGTCGATGCACTGCAATTTCGGCATCGACGTCATCAACCAGATCAAGCTCGAGAACCCCCACCTGTGGACGGCAGCGTTCAAGGACGAGATCAGAGCTCTGTTCGAGAAAGCAGTGGCGCTGGAGTACCGCTATGCAGAGGACACCATGCCACGCGGCGTGCTCGGCATGAATGCGTCGATGTTCAAGGGCTACTTGCGTTACATCGCCAATCGGCGGGCCATCCAGATCGGTCTCGACGCATTGTTTCCGAACGAAGAGAACCCGTTCCCGTGGATGAGCGAGATGATCGACCTGAAGAAGGAACGCAACTTCTTTGAGACCCGCGTCATCGACTACCAAACCGGCGGCGCGCTGGCGTGGGATTGAAACTGGATGTCGTCGATGCACGGTGCGATCCGCACGGACTGAGTGTGCAACGGCAACGGCAACGGCAAAAAATGAATTTGACAATGACGAGCCAAGCGCGGCACAAGACCGCAGCCAGACTCGCAACCCCATTCACCGCACCGGGGCAACCGCTGCAAGGCGCGACCTTGCAGCAGACCACCGGGTGATGAATCTCCGCATGGCCAAATGGCCAGCGGAGCCTTTTGCAACCTGATCTAGGAGATCGTTATGGCAACTGCGAAAAAGGCCGCTTCGGCCAAGAAGGCCCCCGCGAAGAAAGCGGCACCTGCGAAGAAGATGGCGGCCAAGAAGGCGCCGACGAAAAAGGCAGCCCCGGCCAAGAAGATGGCTGCGAAGAAGGCGATGCCGGCAAAGAAGTCGGCTGCGAAGAAGGTAGCTGCCAAAAAGACGCCGGCCAAGAAGGCTGCCGTGAAGAAGACTGCCGCCAAGAAGGCCGCACCGGCAAAGAAGATGGCGGCGAAGAAGGCGCCGATGAAGAAAGCGGCTCCGGCGAAGAAAGCGGCTGGGAA
>JBDSMV010000428.1:0-8577 GCA_039915715.1 Rubrivivax sp.
GTAGATGCCATCGCCGAAGATGAAGCCGCGGTCCATCACGTCGACCTTGGCCTCCTTGAGCGGCAGCAGTTCGCCGTTCAGATAGCACAGCGCTTCTTTCATCAAAGGTTCCTCGGCAAGTTTGTCAAGACAGTTTCTGTCATCAAGTCCACGTCACAGGAGTCACGTTATTTGATCCAGAGCCGCACGGCATCCCAGGCTCTGGAAAAGATGCCGCCCAGCGCCACCGGCTCCATCGCCACCAGAGGCACCGTGGTCACGACGGTGCCGGTGGCGGTCTGCACGCGGATGCTTCCCACGCGCTGGCCTTGTGTCAATGGTGCCAGCAGGGGGTCGGTGCGTTCGACCGTGGTCTGCAGCTTGTCGCCGTCGCCCTTGGGCACGGTTACGAACAGCGCGCCCGGGGTGCCGAGCTTGACCTCTGAGCGGTTGCCCTTCCAGACCGGCACGGTGGCCACCGCCTGGCTGGAGCCGAACAGCTTGACGGCATCCCAGGCCTGCCAGCCCCAGTTCAGCAGCTTCTGGCTTTCGGTCGCGCGGGCTTCTTTCGACGCCGTGCCCATCACCACACTCAACAAGCGGCGCTGGCCGTTGGGCATCTCTCGCACGGCGCTTGCCACCAGGCAATATCCGGCGGCTTCGGTGTAGCCCGTTTTCATGCCGTCGACCGTGGGGTCGCGGCCCAGCAGCATGTTGCGGTTGTCCTGCTTGATGCGGTTGTAGGTGTACTGGCGTTCGCTGTAGATCTTGTAGAACTCGGGGTGGTCCTGAATCACATGCGCGGCCACGGTGGCCACGTCGCGGGCGCTGCTGTAGTGGCCCGGCTCGGTCAGTCCGCTGACGTTCTTGAACTGCGTGTTCTTCAGACCCCAGGCTTCGGCCTGCTTGTTCATCGAGGCGACGAACAGCTCGACCGAGCCGGAAACACCCTCGGCCAGCGCGATCGCGGCGTCGTTGCCGCTTTGCACGATCAGCCCGCGCAGCAATTCGCTGACCTTCGGCGTCATCGTGGTGTCGATGAACATCAGCGACCCACCACCCTTGCGTTCGGACCACGCCAGTTTCGACACCGGCAGTGTCTGATCCAGCGCAAGCTTCTTGTCGCGGATGGCGTTGAAGACCAGGTAGGCAGTCATCAACTTGGTGAGCGATGCCGGGTCGGCGCGGGCGTCGGCTTCGCGTTCGGTCAGCACCTGGTTGCTGGCAAGGTCGATCAACAGGTATTGGCGCGCCGCGATCTCGGGCGGTTGCGGCATCTGCGCCAGACTGGTGGTGGCCGTGAGCGCCGTGAAGGTCGCGATCAGAAAAATGAACAGTGATTTCATGCGAGAAGGTTCGGAGTCATGTCAGGCCGCCGAAGCGGCTGCTGTCTGTTGCGCGGCCTGAACCGCAAATGCAGCGACGACGATCTGTTTGAGCACAGGCAGGCGCCCGTGAAAGAAGTGGCCGGCGCCGGGTACCACCGTCACCGGCAGCGACTGCGGGCGGGCCCAGTCGAGCATGGCGGCCATCGGCACCACGTCGTCGGCTTCGCCCTGAATCACCAGCGTGTCGGCGGGCACCGGCGGGGTGTCGAAATTCAGCACCGCGGGCGCCACCAGCAGCAGCCGGTCGGCTGCCGCGTCAGTGCCTGCCAACCGTGCTGCCGCCTGCGCAGCGATGGCGCCGCCGAACGAGAAGCCACCCAGCACCAACGGCCCGCCGCCCGTGCGGTGCGCAGCCACCACGGCCAGCGCGTCGTCGACCTCGCCGCGGCCTTCATCCCACACACCGGCCGACGCGCCGATGCCGCGGAAATTGAAGCGCACACAGCGGAATCCCAGGCTCACCAGCGCCCGTGCCAGCGTCTGCACGACCTTGTTGTCCATCGTGCCGCCATGCAACGGATGCGGATGGCACAACACCGCCACACCGCGATCGGCCCGGCCAGCTGCTGGCGCGTCGATCGCGCATTCGATGGCGCCCGCAGGTCCGCTGACCGAGCCCTGCCCGGTGCGAGGGTTCATCGGCCGATCTCGGGCGCCAGCAACAGGCGTTCGACCGGCTGGCCCTTGACGAGGTGGCTGTCGACGATCTCGTCGATGTCGTCGGTGTCGAGGTAGGTGTACCAGGTGGCGTCGGGGTAGACCACTGCCACCGGCCCGCCGGCGCAGCGGTCCAGGCACCCCGCCTTGTTGACGCGCACACCGCCGGGGCCTGCCAGGCCGGCCTTCTTGATGCGTGATTTGCAATGGTCGAATGACGCCTGCGCGTCGTGTTCGGCGCAGCTGGCTTCGCCGTTGCGCTGGTTCAAGCAGAAGAAGATGTGGCGCTTGTAGTAGCTCATGTCCGGGATTGTATGGATGCGCTGAAGTGGCGATCCGTGGCGGGGACAGGCGATCGGCATGCCCAGCGCCGGCCTTCAGGCATCGGCAGCCGGCCTGCGCGACAGCCGCAGCAACAGCCACCCCATGGCAGCGAACGGCCACAACCAGCCCACCCATTGCGCAAGCCCGTGGAAGCGCACGAAGCGCCCCTGTTCCCAGGCCTGCAGGCTCTGCGCGAAGTAGGGGTCGGCCGGCGCCTGCGCCACCCCAACCACGAGCCCCGTCAACGCCACCAGACCGACCCCCGCTGCCACCCGCTGCGGCGAGGGCGCCACCGCCACCGCCAGCACCAGCCCCAGTGCCAGCCCGGGCAGGGCCGCCGGACCGAGCCAGGTCAGCGCATGGCGCGGGCCGAAGTTCAGCAGCGTCGACAGTGTCATTCCGGCCACCGCCAGCATCAGCGCACCGAGCGCAATCGCCACGCGACGTGCGCCGGGGCGCATCACGCTGTCGGCCACCGTGCAGGGCGCCAGCAAGCCGAGTGCGACGATCAGGATCTCGGTCAGCGGGCGCAGCGGCGTGGCGGCCGGTGCGGGCATCATCAAGAGCGCATGCAGGCCGTCGGCCCAGGGCACGTCGGCGAGCAGCCCCGCCAGCGATTCGCGCAGCCGTTCACCGACCTGGCCGAGCCCGAGCGGCAATGGCGCGGGAAACAAAAGCCCCACCGGCCACAGCGCCAACAGTGCCAGGGCACCTGCGCTTTCGCGTGCGAACCAGCGTTCTCGCAGCGCATGCCAGCGGTCGACCAGACCGGTGACCACCGCCAGCAGCGCCAGCAACGCGCCACCCAGCGCGCCGACGCTGTTCATCGTGAAGTCTTCCATCGCCGGCACGCGGCCGGGAACGAAATGCTGCAAGGTCTCGGTGGCATACGACAACAGCGCCGGCAGCAGCGCCGCCAGCAGCAGCGAGCGGCCGGTGCTGATGCCGCTGCGGCGCGCCGCCAGCGTCAACAGCGCACCCAGTGGCAGATAGCCAAGGCCGTTGATCCAGATGTCGAAGGTGTAGCCCCAGCCCTGCCGGGGCAGTTGCACCAAGGTGGCCAGGTCCTGCCCAGGTGGCCAGCGCCAGCCCAGAAACGGGTACAGGCTCGCATACAGGATCAAGAGCGTCCACACCAGCGCCAATGGCGACGCCATGCTGCGGTGGCGGGCTCGAGTCACGCCAGCGGCCCCTTCAGAACGGCTTGACGACCACCAGCACCACGATCGCCGTGAACAGCAGCACCGCGGCTTCGTTGAAGACGCGGAACCACTTGTGGCTGCGCGTGTTGCGCAACTGCTCGAAGTCGCGCAGCAGGTTGCGGCACATGTGGTGGTAACCGATGGCCGCGATCACCAACCCCAGCTTCAACGGCAGCCACAAGCTGCCCTTGCCGATGCCGAACCCCAGCCACAGCAGCAGTCCCAGCGCCAACGCCACCACCATCAGCAGGCCGGCGAACCGGTAGAGCTTGCGTGCCATCAACAGCAGCCGTTCGCGTTCGGGATGGCTGTCGGCCGGCACGGTGGCCAGGTTGACGAAGATGCGCGGCAGGTAGAAGAGCCCCGCGAACCAACTGGCCATGAAGACGATGTGAAAGGCTTTGACCCAGAGATACGCGCTGCTCATCAAAGAATTATGAAACGTCATGCGGACGCCGGTTATCGACCGCGGAGCCGGGTGGGGTCGAACAACCGCGTGCCCGTGCAGCCAACGCACAATGACGCCGCCACGACCGACCGCCATCACCCATGCAGACCCCACCGCCCCTGCCCCCGTACCCCGCCAGCCGCCCGCGGCGCCTGCGCCGCGATGCCTTCAGCCGCGACCTGGTGCGCGAATCCAGACTCGGTCCGCAAGACCTGATCCTGCCGGTGTTCCTGCTGGACGGTGAGCGCAAGACCCAGGACGTGGCCAGCATGCCGGGGGTGCAGCGGCGCAGTGTCGATGGCCTGTTCGAAGTCGCCGAGCAATGCCTGCAGCTGGGGGTGCCGGTGATGGCGCTGTTTCCCGTCATCGAGCCGTCACTCAAGACTGCCGACGGCGCCGAGGCCCTCAATGCCGAAGGTCTGGTGCCCCGCGCCGTGCGGGCGTTGAAAGACCGCTTCCCGCAACTGGGGTTGCTGACCGATGTGGCGCTGGATCCGTACACCAGCCATGGCCAGGACGGCTTGCTCGACGAGCAGGGCCGAATCGTCAACGACGACACCGTGGCGGTGCTGACGCAGCAGGCATTGCTGCAGGCGCAGGCCGGTGTCGACATCGTGGCGCCCAGCGACATGATGGACGGCCGCATCGGTGCGATCCGCAACGCACTCGAAGCGCAGGGCGCGATCCACACCCGCATCATGGCCTACAGCGCCAAGTACGCGAGCGCCTTCTATGGCCCGTTTCGCGATGCGGTGGGCAGTGCGGCCAACCTCGGCAAGTCCGACAAGAAGGGCTACCAGATGGACCCGGGCAACAGCGACGAAGCGCTGCGCGAGGTGGCGCTGGACATCGCCGAAGGCGCCGACATGGTGATGGTCAAGCCCGGCATGCCGTATCTGGACATCGTTCGGCGCGTGAAGGACTGCTTTCGCATGCCGACCTTCGTCTACCAGGTCAGTGGCGAGTACGCGATGCTGAAGGCCGCAGCCGCCAACGGCTGGCTCGACCACGACGCGGTGATGATGGAGGCGTTGTTGGCGTTCAAACGGGCAGGTGCGGACGGAGTGCTGAGCTACTTCGCGCTCGATGCGGCGCGGGTGCTGAAGGCCGATCGCGGCGGCTGACACACAGCCACTGCGACAGTCGGACTACAGCGTGCGCTGCCGCGCCAATGGCGGATTGCGCGCGAAGTAGCGCTGGATGCCGTCGACCATCGCCGTCACCAACTCGTCGCGGTAGCCGGCGTCGCGCAACTTGGCTTCCTCACCGGGGTTCGAGATGAAGGCGGTCTCGACCAGGATGCTCGGAATGTCGGGCGCCTTCAGCACCGCGAAGCCGGCTTGCTCCACTTGCGCCTTGTGCAGCTTGCCGACGCGGCCGATGCGGCTCAGCACTTCCTTGCCGAGCGTCAGGCTGTCCTTGATCTGCGCCGTGGTGCTCATGTCGAGCATCGCGCGCAGCACATGCGGGTCCTGCACCTCGGCCACGTTGACACCGCCGACCTGATCGGCCGAGTTCTCGCGGTCGGCCATCCAGCGCGCGGCAGTGCTGGTGGCGCCTTTGTTGGACAACGCAAACACGCTGGCGCCGCTGGCTTCGGGCTTGAAGAAGGCGTCGGCATGGATGCTGACGAACAGGTCGGCCTGAACGCGCCGCGCCTTGCGCACCCGTTCATGCAACGGCACGAAGTAGTCGCCGTCTCGGGTCAGCATCACGCGCATGCCGGGCACGTCGTTCAGTGCCTGGCGCAGCTTCAGCGCCACTGCCAGCACCACGTCCTTCTCGCGCAGACCGGTGGGGCCGACGGCACCCGGGTCTTCGCCGCCATGGCCGGGGTCGATGGCGATGATGATCAGCCGGTCCACCCGGCGCTGCTCGGCCGCGGTTGCCGGGCGGCGGGTATCCGGCGCTGGCGGTGCCACCGGCAGCGGCGGCTGCGCAGGTTCGACGGCTACGACCAGAGGCGGTGAAGTGGCGGCAGTGGGCGCAGGCAACGGGGGTCGCGCACCGGGGGGCAGCGGGGTAGGCGGCGGTGAAGGCAGTGGCAACGGGGGCATCGACCCACGCGGCATCGATGCGGCTGGAACCACCGCCACGATCTGCGGCCGGTCGATGCGAGCGATCAGGTCACCCAGCGTGTCGGTGGTGGCCGCGGTGATCGTTGCGTCGCGTTCGCGCAGCAGTGCCAGCAGCGGGTCGGATTCCTGCACCGCATAGAGGTCGGTTACCAGGCGGTGGCGGTAGATCGATACCGGCAGCAGCGTGAACTGCTGCGGATGCACGGCCTGTTTCAGGTCGAACACCAGGCGCACCACCCGCGGTTGGAACTGGCCCACCCGCACCCCGGCGATGTACGGGTCGTCGGGGCGGATCTTGCCAACCAGGTCGCGCAGCGCCGGGCTCAGCTCGAGCCCGTCGATGTCGATCACCAGCCGCGGCGGGCTCTCGACCAGCAGGTGGGTGGCGGCGAGCACGGTGTCGGACTCGATCGTGACCCGCGTGTACTCGGGCGCAGGCCACACCCGCACGGCCACGATCGTGGCACCGCGCGCGATTTGCGGCCCCGTCAGCAACAACACCAGGCTGCCGCCGACGCGGCGCAGGGCGTCGCGACGGTCTGTTCCTGTGCTGTTGCTGGCACTCAACCGAGCAGCTCCAGCCCACGCACCGTGGCGGCTTCGACCTGCACCGTGCGGCTGCCGTCTTCGCGCACGCCGATGCTCAAGGTCACGTCGGCAGTGGGCAACAGCGCGGCCGCGTGCTCCGGCCATTCCGCCAGTTTCAACCCCGGCGCCGCGAACACATCGCGAAAGCCGGCATCGATCAACTCGCGTGCGTCCTCGAAGCGGTAGAAGTCGAAGTGAGAGATACACAGTTCGCCCACCTGATACGGCTCCAGCACCGCATAGGTGGGGCTCTTGATGCGACCCTTGACACCGAGCGCGCGCAGCAGGTGGCGCACAAAGGTGGTTTTGCCGGCACCAAGCGGGCCCTGCAGTTCGACATAGGCGTCGCCGATGGCGGCACGTCTGGCCAGTTCGGTGGCGCGGGAGGCGCAAGCGTCCTCGTCGGGCCAGTGCCAGCGGCGGGTTTCTAGAATCTGGGGATGGGTCAACGACGCTTGGAGCAAGGCTCGATTGCAGGAACTGAGACTGAGGCTGTTGCCGCAGGACAGGCCGAAATTCAGGCCGATATGGGCGACGGCCACGCGCTGTTGCAGCAGCTGCGCGAATGGGCCAACGAGGCCGGATTCTCCCAGATCGGTGTTGCCGATGTCGACCTGCGCGCCGCCGAGCCTGGCCTGACAGCCTGGCTGCAAGCCGGATTTCACGGCAGCATGGCCTACATGGCCGCGCACGGGATGAAACGCGCACGGCCGGCCGAATTGCGGCCCGGCGCGGTGCGCGTCATCACGGTCCGCATGGACTATCTGCCGCACGATGCACCGGCGGATTGGGCTCTTCACGAAGCGCAGGCGCTGGCCGACCCGCAGCGCGCGGTGGTGTCGATCTATGCCCGGGGCCGCGACTACCACAAGGTGCTGCGCCAACGGCTGGAGAGTCTGGCGCAGCGACTGCAGGCGGCGGTGGGGCCGTTCGGACACCGCGTGTTTACCGATTCGGCGCCGTTGCTGGAGGTGGAGCTGGCCACGCGCAGCGGCCTGGGCTGGCGCGGCAAGCACACCCTGTCGCTGTCGCGTGAAGGCGGCTCGATGGTGTTTCTGGGCGAGATCGTGGTCGACCTGCCGCTGCCCGTCACCGACCCGGTGGCACCTCACTGCGGCAGTTGCAGCGCCTGCATCGACATCTGCCCCACGCGCGCCATCGTTGCGCCCTACCGGCTCGACGCGCGCCGCTGCATCAGCTACTTGACGATCGAGCACCGGGGGCCGATCCCGATCGAGTTCCGGCGCGCCATCGGCAACCGCATCTATGGCTGCGACGACTGCCAGACCGCTTGCCCCTGGAACAAGTACGCGCAGCGGTCGCAGCTGGCGGACTTCGATGTGCGGGAACCGTTCGGCAACGCCACGCTGCTGCAGTTGTGGGACTGGGAAGAAGCCGATTTTCTGCGCCACACCGAAGGCAGCGCAATGCGCCGCATCGGCTACGAGTCATGGCGACGCAACCTGGCGGTGGCGCTGGGCAACCTTTGGGCGGCCACGCGCGACCCTGAAGTCGAGCGCGTGTTGCGCGCTGCGAGAGACGCGGCAAGTCCGCTCGTGCAGGAACACATCGATTGGGCCCTGACGGCAGCGGCATCCGACGCTTGACCGCCAGGCACTGGCCGCTACGCCAGTTGCGACACCACCCGCCACAACGTCAACCACAGTGGCAGCAACAGCATGCCGATCCCGGTGGACACTGTCACCAGCCCCGCCGTGTAGCCGCCATGGCCGCCCATGCGGGTGGCCAACACATAGCAGCTCGACGCCGTCGGCAAAGCCGCGAAAGCCACCACCACCGCCTGATGCCCGGGCGGCAAGTCCAGCAGCACCACCAGCACGATCGCTGCCAGCGGCAGCACCGCATGGCGAATCGCGAGCAGGGCCGCCGCCAGGCGCGGGCCTTCGCGCAGC
>JBDSMV010000445.1:0-9105 GCA_039915715.1 Rubrivivax sp.
GACGCACCGGCAGGCGGGCCCATCCGCGAGAATCGCCGACCCCGGGATCGATGTGTCGCCGGGTTCGTCCACAGGCCCGAAGCTGAAAGTCCCCGCATGACCCTGCACCAGATCGAATCCTTCGGCCTCATCTTCACGATGCTGGTGCTGTTCATGAGCGGGCGGCTGCGCTTCGACCTGGTGGCTGCGCTGGTGCTCTTTGCAGCGGTGCTGCTGGGGGTGGTGCCCGCCAACAAGGCGTTCCAGGGCTTCGCCAACCCGGTGATCATCATCATCGCCTCGGTGTTGGTGGTGAGCCGCGCGATCGCAGCGTCCAACGTGCTGGAGTTGTCGGTGGGAACGGTGCTGAAGCGCATCCAGTCGCCCTCGCTGCAGATCGGTGTGCTGGCGGCGGCGGTTGGCTATCTGTCGGCCTTCGTCAAGAACGTCGGCACGCTCGGCATCTTCATCCCCGTGGCGATCCAGACGGCACGCCGCAGCCAGCGATCGCGCTCGATCTACCTGATGCCGCTGGCGTTCGCGTCGCTGGTGGGCGGCACCATCACCAAGATCGGCACCTCGCCGAACCTGCTGATTTCTTCGGTGCGGGAGGATCTCGGCCGACCGGCGTTCAGCTTGTTCGACTTTGCTGCGGTGGGGCTGCCGTTGACGACGATCGCCGTGGTGTTCCTGGCATTCGGCTGGCGCCTGTTGCCGCACCGCACCGGCAAACAGGGCGCAGAGGAAGCGTTCTCCATCGAAGCCTATTCGACCGAGCTGCGCGTGCCCGACGACGCCAAGCGCACCGATCAGACCGTCGGCAGTCTGGAGGCCATCGGTGAAGGTGAGATTTCCGTGGTGGCGATCATCCGCGAAGGCTCGCGGCGCTACACCCCGAACGAACACTGGCCGCTCTATCCGGGCGATGTGCTGGTGGTGGTGGGCGACCCGGTGGTGGTCGACAAGGTCATCAGCGGCACCAGCTATGAAATCGTCGGCTCGGGCGCGCTCGAACAGCCTGAAGAAAAAACCGACGAGCTGCATGTCAACGAGGTCATCGTCACTGCCGAGTCGTCGCTGATCGGTGCCACGCCGGCGTCGATCAACCTGCGCGACCGCTACGGCGTCAATCTGGTGGCCGTGCGCACCGCGGGCGAGGTCGGCATGCGGCGTCTGCGCGCGCACCGTTTCGTGGTAGGCGATGTGGTGCTGCTGCAGGGGTGGGAGAAGAACCTGGCGGCGGCCATCTCGGAACTCGGTTGCCTGCCGCTTGCCGACCGCAAGCTGACGATCGGCCATGCGCGCAACGGCCTGCTGCCGATCTCGTTCCTGGCGCTGGCGCTGGTGGGCGTGGCGTTTCACTGGCTCGATGTCGGCGTGGCCTTTTTCGGTGCCGCTGTGCTCACGGTGTTGTTCAAGCAGATCAGCTTGAAGGACACCTACCAGGCGATCGAATGGCCGGTGATCGTGATGCTGGGTTGCCTGATCCCGGTCGGTGAGGGCTTGAAGGAAACCGGCGCCACCGACCTGATCGGCTCATGGCTCGGTGTGGTCGCGCAGATGCTGCCCGGGTACGGGGCCATCGCGCTGGTGATGGTCACTGCGATGCTGCTGACCCCGCTGCTGCACCACGCGGCGGCGGTGCTGGTGCTGGGCCCGGTGGCCGCAACGGTGGCCAGCACGCTGGGCTACGACGCCGACCCCTTCCTGATGGCGGTTGCGCTCGGCTGCGCCTGCGACTTCCTGACGCCGATCGGGCACCAGAACAACACGCTGGTGATGGCACCGGGCGGCTATCGCTTTGGTGACTACTGGCGGCTCGGCGCCCCGTTGACGCTGCTGGTGCTGGGCGTGGGAACGCCCTTGATCTTGTGGGCGTGGCCGCTGCGCTGATTGCCCTGAAGTGACAGTGCCCGGGGGGCAAACAGTGGCGCTGTCGCGGCGGCACATCCCCCAAGGGGCGGATTGACCGCACGCGCGCAGAGGCGGAGCCTCCGCACCCTTCGATGCCCGCAGATGTCCGCAGTGGACGGGTGGGCATCTCCTGAGGGAGCGAACATGCATTCATTGCTGATCCTGCCGAGAGCGGCACGACCCATCGATCCGTCGCCGGTGCGCGCGGCATGCGAGACCACCCGTTACGCCGGCGTCCTGCTGCACTGCATTCTGGACATCGTCGATTACGGCATGGTGTTGCTTCAGGCCGATGGCCGGGTCGCGTTCGCCAACAAGGCGGCACGCAATGACTTCGATTCGACCCATCCTCTGGCACTGGAGGACGGCGGGTTGCTGGTGCGCCATCCGCGCGATGTGATCCCGTTGCGCGAGGCGCTGATCGGTGCGTTGCACAAGGGCTTGCAACGGCTGCTGACGCTTCACGACGAATGCGGAGGTCCGGTCTGCGTCGCCGTGGTGCCGATCGACGATCCTGCCGACCCGGGCCCGCCCGGCGCCAGCGGCGCGATGCTGATGCTCGGCAAACGCAAGGTTTGCGACGATCTCAGCGCCGAGGCCTTCGGCCGCCAGCACAAACTGACCACGGCCGAGGCGCGTGTGCTGCAGCAGCTGTGCACGGGCCAGCGCCCGGCCGAGATCGCGCGCCGGCACGGCGTCGCCCTGAGCACCGTGCGAACGCAGATCGGCTGCATGCGCGAGAAGACGGGCACCTCCAGCATCGGGGCCCTGGTCGGCGAGCTGTCCCGTTTGCCGCCGTTGCTGAGCGTGTTGCGACAAGCGGCGTGACCGCCGGGGGCCGGTGCCTGCCATCGCGGGCCAGCAGCGAGCCGCGCCTGCATCAGTGTCTGCTGCGCAGCTTCAGACCCAACCCGGCCAGCCCCAACCAGAACAGCAGCCAAACTCCCGGTTCCGGCACGCTGGGCGCGAAGGCGATGCAGCCCGCTGGAATCACCGGGCTGCCGGCAAAGAGGCCGTAAGGACCATAGGGCGTGCCGACCGTGTCACTGCTGAACGTGCGGGTCAGCAGGTCAAACTCACGGTGAAAGCCGCCGAGATGATTCTCGGCCTGCGACAGCAGCATCAGCTTGCCGCCGCCGGCGCCGATGATGGGAACGCGGCTGTCACTGAAGCCGAGCGCGCTCAGGTCCAGCACCGACTCGGTGTCGCCCGTCAGCGGATCCCACGAGAAAACCTCGACCGGTGAGCCGGTGCGGCTCTGCGACAAGTAGATGCGGTCGGTGATGTTGTCGTACGCAATGCCGCGCACGTTGATCGGGTTGGTGCCCTGCGCCGGCCCGCCCAGGTTGGTGGCGGTCATCAACCCGCTGCCCATGTCCACCCTGAACAAGCCGCCCTGGATCCAGCCGCCGAGCGTTCCCGTCAGGTTCTGCGACAGGTTGCGGAACACGTACATCTCGCTGCGCGCCGAACCGGCCGCAAGGGCCAGCAGGGCGGCGGCGGCGACGGTCGATGAAATCGACGATGCAAAAACGGCGCATGGGGGCAGCTCCGACCAGGTTTGGCGAGGGCGCGACCATAACCGTTCAGCGCACCACCTTCACGAGCTGCCCCACGGCCGGCGTGCCTTCGACATAGACGCCGTTCAAGAGCCGCAGTTGCGATTCGGCGTTGTCGCCCAGCGGGCTCGACCGTGCCAGTTGTGCAAAGCCGCCCCGTGGGTACGGCACGGTGTCGATGACCCAGGGCCGCGCGGCGGCGCGGTCGGCCGGGGTCAGCGCCCTGAACGAGTGGGTTGCTTCACGCAGGCCGCGTTCCGATCGTTGCAGCGTCTGCGGGTCGCGGGCCGCACTGCCGAGCAGGAAGGTCCGGTTGCCAGGGCCGTCCACCAGCGTCACTTCAAGCGGCTGGGCCTGGCCCTGTGCGTTGCGCGCCGTGCCCTCAAAATGGGTGGCCGGCAGGCCGTTGATGGTGAGGCGCTCACTGCGGCCCTGCTGCGCCTTCAGCGCCTGGCCGAGGATCTGCCGGTGGTCGTTGCCGGCCTGCGGCGGCACCAGCTTCATCACCAGCCCGGCATCACCCTGCGGATTGACCAGGGCCACGGCGTCGGCGCTGTTCTGCACCGTCCAGCCAGCCGGGGCCGTCATCGCGATGCCCAGCGGCTCGTGATAGAAGTTCTGGCCGCGCACGAGTCCCTGCTCGCGGCCGTCACCGAAGGCGACGCCGTCGATCGCCTTCAGGTAGCGCGCCTGACCGTCGACCATGTAGCGGCCGCCAGGAGGTGCCTTGCTCTTGAAGCCCGCCACCACCTGGCGGATCTGCTGCAGCCGCTGGTCGTTGGTGGGGTGCGACGCCAGCCAGCCGCCGCCTTGCGGGGCGGTCTTGCCCTGCGCTCTGGCGGTGTCGGCGGCATAGCGTTCCTGGTTCTTCAGCACCTCGATCACGTCGACCATGTTCTGCGGGTCGTAGCTGCTGGCGGCCAGATAGTCGGCACCGAGCTTGTCGGCCTGCAGTTCCTGGTCGCGGCTGTACGACGCGATGTAGCCTGCCGCCACGTTCTGCGAGACCTGAGACGCAAGCCCGCCGGCACCGCCCACACCCTGCGATTCGAGCACCGCGCCCAGCACCGTGGCGGCCAGCACACCGAAGCCGGCGGTTTGCTGGCGCGTGGCGCGCTGGGCGCCGTGGCGCGCCGTGACATGGCCGATCTCATGTCCGATGACCCCGGCCAGATCGGCTTCGCTGTCCATGTAGGCCATGATTCCGCGGGTCACATAGACATAGCCGCCGGGCAGCGCAAACGCATTGATCTCGGGGCTGTCCAGAACCGTGAAGTGCCAGTCCAGGTCAGGCCGTTGCGACTGCCTCGCGAGCCGCTGACCGATGTCGCTCACATAACGCTGCAGCGCCGGGTTCTGCAGCACGCCGTAGTCGGCCAGCACCTGCTTGTGCTGTTCGGCGCCGACCTTCATTTCGTCGGCCACCGACATCGCGCTGCGTTCGTTCTTGCCCGACACCGGGTTTTGCACCACGCTGCCGCAAGCTGCCACGGTGATGAGCAAGGCCGGTACCAAGCGGCGAATAAAGGTCGAAATCATGAATCAGCTCCTGTTGCTCGCGCTTTCAATTCAGCCCGAAACTGCGGACGGCGGTGTCCCCGTCGAACCCATTGCCTGTCACCCAAACGACCCGATCGTTCGCACGGTCCATACCCAGAATACCCGCAGCACTTTTGATCGACAGACGGTCCCAGGACCGGCCCCAATCTTTCGAGTAAAAGACACCGCTGCCGTCGGTGTAGGCGGGCTCGTTGCCCCACCAGTACACCCATCTAGGAACATGGTGTGTGGAGCTCACATCGACAACCACGACACCGCGACCCACCTGCAGGCTTGCTTTCTGAATCGTGACGCCAGGCAGTGGTCCGAATGCAGTTGGCACGGCGCCTTGCTCAACCCACTCCAGCGTGAGCGGGTTCAGCAATGCCAGCGCCATCTCCTGGTTTCGCTCCAAAACGCCGACAACCTGTCCAGCGTGATTGTCGACCACCGATTTGACGGCCACATTCTCGATTTCGACGATTTTGCCGATCTGCCACTCGCCGTTCTCGCGAACCAAAGGCGCGAACCGGGTCACGCGGTAATTGTGTCGGATAGATGTTTCGTCGCCCACAGCGTAGTTGAACGTTTGCGACAGCCACACGGCCGCGCGCTTTGGCCCTAGCTGGACCACGTGGTGCTCCAGGTCGCCAGTCGCATCGTCGTGATCCCTCATGTGAATGTCGGCATTCAAGCGCTTTCTGACCGTTTCGAAGGAGATCAAAAGGGGTTCCGCGACCATCACATATTCGACAGTCCGGCCGCCATCAGGAGAGTACTGAATGCCGGATCGGAGCGGGCGCTGCGGGGAGGCTTGCTTGTCATCGGTGTTCCACTCTTCTTTCCAGGCCCAGATCGAAAGCGAGTCGTGAAATTAGAACGTCGGGGGCCACGAATCAGCCTCCGGAAAAAAGCCTTCCTTGCGCCACCGCCAGGTCTGACCCTGGTCATCGCTTTGGAAAATCACGTCTTGCTCAGCGCCATCGCGGTTTCCTCCGATGGGCTCGGGTCGACGCAGGCTGGTCATCAGGTAGACATGCTCGCCATCGGGCGAGTGCAGGAGGCATGCGTAGGCCGGAACCACCGCCACCACCTGAAACTTGCGGTTGCGATCGAGCCTGGAAATGAAAGAGACGATCGGCTTTGCGGCTCGCAGCAAGCCGAAAGCCGGCGTGTCGGACATTGCGGCGGCTGAGCCCGATGCCGAGGGGCGTGTGTGGCGGACCCCACCAGGTCCGACAGATCAGGTGCTGCTCTGGCGAACTCGAATTTGCTGGCGTCGCCTTCGCGTTCACCGACGAGCCATGTCGACTGTTCAGTCACCACCGCGCCGGCGCAATGACTTCCTGAGGCGCGCTGACTGGGGTCGGCGACGGTTCCGACCCGCTGTTCGTCTGGCGACGCACCTCCCCATTGATGTTTGCCACGCATCAACAGCGCCGCGTATGCCAATGCCAGACACAGAAGCGCCGCCACGACGCACTTCGCGACCCGGACGAAATGGGTGGTCATCAAAGGTTGTTACAGAGTGAGCGGGTGCCAGCAGTCAAGCCAGGCTCCTGAGCTCTCTCAGCGCCACCGACAGCATTGCCAGGTCCACGGTCGGCGCATCCGTCAATTCGGTCAGCAAACGCTGTGCCCGCTCCAGCGCGCCATGCTCCGAAGTCTTCCAGGTCGTCAACGTCGCCTGGGCATCGTCGGTTTCGGCATGGCTCAGCGCTTCGCCGGTCAGCGTGCGCTGCAGGTCGGCCAGATCGTCGGTCAAGCTGGTCTTGGCCAAGCCGTGCCAGTAGTTTTCGGCCGGCAGCGCGTCGATCAGCGACTGCAGCCGCGGCGTTCCCAGCAACTCGCCGATCGCGATCAGCAGGTCGGCCACGCGCTCGGGTGGCTGCTGCATCGTGTCGGCCAGCTCGGTCACGTCCAGCGCCGCTACCAACGCGTCCGATGCCGCCACGCGCTGCGCCAGCGGCGCCGGCACCCCGGCGTCGACCCAGGGCTGCGCAGCCTTCAAAAGGCGGTCGCGCACGGCGCCGTGCTGCTCGCCAAAGAGCCGCCCAAATAGCGTCTCGACCCCCGGCTTGGCGCGTGTGATGCTGGCCGCCATCGGGTCCGCCAGGCGCTTGCTGCGCAGGAACCAGCGCGTGGCGCGCAGGGTCAGGTGGTCCATCTCGGTCAGCATCTGGGCCTGGATTTCGTCGGGCACCTGGTTGTCGAGCGCCTCGACGCCGAGCCAGATCTCCACATGGCCGAAGGTCTCGCGCGCCAGCAGGTAGGCGCGGATGATCTGCGCCGCAGTCGCGCCGGTGCCTTCCATCAAGCGGTGCACGAAGGTCACGCCGACCCGGTTGATCATGCTGTTGATGACGTGCGTACAGACGATCTCGCGCTTCAGTGGATGGCGGTCGATGGTCGGGCCCAATGCACCCCGCAGCCGGGCCGGAAAGTAGCGGCCGATGGCGGTGCCGATCCACGGGTCTTCGGGCAGTGCCGAGTCCAGCGCCTCGTCGTAGAGCCACATCTTGCTGTAGGCCAGCAGCACGCTGATCTCTGGGTTGGTGAGTCCCTGCTGCTGACCCTTGCGGGTGGCGATCTCTTCGTCATTGGGCAGGAACTCGATCGCCCGAGCCAGCTGGCCCTGCTTCTCCAGGTATCGGATGAATCGCGCCTGCTGCTCCAGCACCTGCGGGCCGACGCGCCGGGTCAGCGAAACGATCTGGGTCTGGAAGTAGTTGTCGCGCAGCACCAGCGCACCGACATCGTCGGTCATCTCGGCCAGCATCGTGTTGCGCTGCTTGCCGGTCATCTCGCCATCGGTGATCGCCAGCCCCAGCGCGATCTTGATGTTGACTTCGTGGTCTGAGGTGTCGACGCCGGCCGAGTTGTCGATGGCATCGGTGTAGAGCCGCACGCCGTGCATCGCGGCTTCGATGCGACCGCGCTGCGTCAGGCCCAGGTTGCCGCCCTCGCCCACCACCTTGCACCGCAATTCGCGGCCGTCCACGCGCAGCACGTCGTTGGCGCGGTCGCCGACCTGCGCGTGGCTTTCGGCGCTGGCCTTGACATAGGTGCCGATGCCGGCGTTATAGAGCAGGTCGACAGGCGCTTTCAGGATCGCCGAGATCAGGTCGGCCGGTGTCAGTTCACCGGTCTCGATGCCCAGCCGCGCGGCCGCCTGGGGCGAGATCGGAATGCTTTTGCGCGACCGTGACCAGACGCCGCCGCCGCCAGAGATCAGCTGCTCGTCGTAGTCGGCCCAACTCGAGCGTGGCAGATCGAACAGGCGTTGTCGTTCGACAAAGCTGCGTGCCGCATCGGGGTCGGGGTCGAGGAACACATGGCGGTGGTCGAAAGCCGCCACCAGGCGGATGTGCCTGGACAGCAGCATGCCGTTGCCGAAGACATCGCCCGACATGTCGCCGATGCCCGCGACCGTGAATTCGCTGCTCTGGGTGTCGATGCCGACCTCACGGAAGTGGCGCTTGACGCTCTCCCAGGCGCCGCGGGCGGTGATGCCCATGCCCTTGTGGTCGTAGCCGGCGCTGCCTCCTGACGCAAACGCGTCCCCCAGCCAGTGGCCGTATTCGGCGCTGATGGCGTTGGCGTAATCACTGAACGTGGCAGTGCCCTTGTCGGCGGCCACCACCAGGTAGGGGTCGTTGCCGTCCAGGGGCCGCACCAGTGGCGGCGGCACGATCGTGTCGCCGACCCGGTTGTCGGTCAGGTCCAGCAGGCCGCGCAGGTAGTCCTGATAGCAGGCGATGCCTTCCTTCATGAAGGCATCGCGGTCGGTCACGGGTGGCGCCTTCTTCAGCACGAACCCGCCTTTCGAGCCCACCGGCACGATCACGGTGTTCTTGACGATCTGGGCTTTCACCAGACCCAGCACTTCGGTGCGAAAGTCTTCGGCGCGGTCGGACCAGCGCAAGCCGCCGCGCGCCACACGCCCACCGCGCAGATGGATGCCTTCGAAACGCGGCGAATACACGAAGATCTCGACCAGCGGCCGCGGGTCGGGCAGACCGGGCACGGTTTTCGAATCGAGCTTCAGGCTCAGGAACGGGCGCCGCGGACCGGCATCGCCACTGTGCCCGACCCCGGTGCGCCAGAAGTTGGT
>JBDSMV010000002.1:0-3691 GCA_039915715.1 Rubrivivax sp.
CGGCGGCGGGTCGTGGCTTGCGAGTCCGGCCGGGCGGATCGGCGGCCTCGTCGGCAGCCGTGTCGGCAGCCGAACCGACAAGCGGCGGCCGACTCGTGTGGCAACCGGTGTCGCGCTTCCCGACCGCGTTCTGGGATGTGCTGCGCATCGTCACCGCGTTCACCGTGGCGCACTCGATCACCTTGTCGCTGGCAGTGCTGGGCGTGGTGTCGCTGCCTTCGCGGGTTGTGGAGTCATCGATCGCGGCCTCGGTGGTGCTGGCGGCGCTGAACAATGTCTTTCCGCTGTTCCATGGCCGGCGCTGGCTTGTGGCCTTCACCTTCGGGCTGCTGCACGGCTTCGGCTTTGCCAGCGTGCTGGTCGACCTGGGCTTGCCGCAGCAGGCGCTGGCGCTGGCGTTGCTGGGCTTCAACCTGGGGGTCGAGGTGGGGCAGCTGACGATCGTGGCGCTGTTCCTGCCGCTGGCCTACCTGCTCCGCCGCGGCTGGTTCTACCGCCGGGTGGTGCTGACGGGGGGCTCGGTGGTGATTGCGATGCTGGCGGCGGTGTGGTTCGTCGAACGCGCCTTCGTGCTCAAGCTGCTGCCGTTCTGAGGCGGCGCATGCTGCCCTGCTTCAGGGCGACTTCGGTGCCACGTCAAAAGACAAGGTCACGAAACGGCTGACCCAGGTGTCGGGCCTGGCGGCCGACAGGCGCAGGTCGACCCCGCGCAAGATCCAGTGGCCCGCGGACGGTGCCGGCACCGACGCGCGGCCTTCGGCATCGGTGGTGCGCCAGATGCCGAAAGGCAAGCGATCGCCCCGCAGTTCGATCGGCTGGCCGGCCAGCGGCTTGCCGTCGTGCAGCACTCTGAAATTCAAGGTGTCGCCGACCTGCACCGGGCGCGTGGCGCCTTCCAACAGCAGGTCCATCGACAGCGGCGCCGGCTCGGCCGACGGGGTGCCGAGCTCGATGCGTGCGTTCTTGGTGTAGCTCTCGATCCAGGGCAGCCCCTTGGCAGCGATCGTGGCCCAGGTGGCGCGCAGCGCCGACGAGGCCCGGATCTCGTCCAGGTAGACGGGGATCTTCTCGGGCACCAGCTTGAGCTCGAACGGCTGCAGTTGTGCCCAACAGGTGCGCGCTGCGGCAGTGGTGCGCAGATTCAGCAGCAGCAGGGGTGGCTCGTTGCCCAGCGCGGTCAGCCCGGGCCCGGGCGGTGCGGCAGCCGACGCAGCCGTGGCCGTGGCTTTGGCTGGGGCCGCGGCGCGGCAGCCGCGATCGACGATGTACTGCACATCGATGCCCGAATCGAAGATCGGGTAGGTGGTGCCGGTTCCAAGAATCAGGTCGACCGCAGCGGGCGCCATGGTGGGCCGCTGTTCGAACCAGGTGTCGTGCGCAGAGGCTGCGCTGGCGGCAAGGCCCAGCAACATCGCGACGGTCAATGGCCGGCAGCGCCAGCGCAAGGGAAGGGGATGGGTTCTTCTGAATGTGGACATCGGCGGCTCTACGCAGGTTTGAACGGGGCGGATGTTGGGTCGGCCGTGCAGCGGGACTGGGACCCCTTCAGCGGCCCGATCGGTGCCTGGCCTGGGCCAGCGCGTGCGCGGCGCCTTCCAGCGCGGCCAACGTGTCGGTGATGACGGCGGTCGGGACCGCCTGCAGATAGTCGTCGAGGCGACCTTTGGCCTCGAAGCGTTGGCGGAAATCAGAGTCGAAGAACAACCGGCCGAGCCGCGGCACGATGCCACCGCCGATGTAGACCCCGCCGCGCGCGCCGAAGGTCAGTGCCACGTTGCCGGCAAAGCTGCCCAGCAGCGCGCAGAAGGTGTCCAGCGTGCGGCGGCACAGCGGATCGACTGCGGCGGTGGGTTCGGGTTCGGGTGCGTTGCTGTATTCGCTGTCTCCGCATTCTTCGCTGCCGTCGTTGTCTTTGCTGTCGTCGATCCGGGAGCCGTGTTCGCGGTCGCTGCCGCCATCAGGCTGACCGATCCCACGGCGCACGATCTCCGGCGTTTCCAGCCGCGGCGCGGTTTGTCCCAGCACTGCGGCCACCGCCGCATGCAAGGTCGGCATGCCGATGCCCGACAACAGCCGTTCGGCCGAGACATGGCCATGCAAGTGGCGCGCTGCGGCCAGTACGGCGGCTTCGAAGTCGTCGCTGGCGGCCAGCGTTGCATGGCCACCTTCGCCGGGCACGGCGACATGAAGCCCACCTGCCGTCTGCACCAGCCCGGCCACGCCGAGACCGGTTCCGGGCCCCAGCACGGCGAGCGCAGCGCCGGGCATGGCCTTGCCACCTCCGAAGCGCCGCACCTGCTGCGGCTTCAGTCCCGGCAACGACAGCGCCAGGGCTTCGAAGTCGTTCAGGACCAACAGTTCAGAGAGCCCGAGTGCGGCGCAGGTTTCGCGGCGCGAAAAGGACCAGTCGCTGTTGGTGAAGGCGACGCGGTCTTCGCCGGTGGCGGTGGCGACCGCGAAGGCACCGACCCGCGGCGCCGCCCAGTCGTCGCCCAGCGTCTGCTTCAGATCGTCCAGATAGGCGCGGGCGGCTTCCTGCGGGCCGGCATGGTCTGCGCCGCGCAGCTTGCGCACATGTGTCAGGGCAGCGTCACCATCGGCCTGCCAGCCGAAGCGCGCATTGGTGCCGCCGATGTCGGCCACCAGCCACGGTCCGGGTAACGATCGGTTCATTGCGCGGGTCTCCGTCATCGGCTCGGCAGGGTGTGCATGTTGCCGTATCCGCAAGCCGCTGACGGTTCGGCCCCATGCCGTGACGCCGTGCCGGGCGTGAACGGGTGCGCTCGATAGAATCGACGCTGTTTCGAGGAGCGTTGCAACGGGCGCCGGCAGCATGCCGAAGACACGGCCTCACGGCCGCCCGCCAGGCTCGAAACGCCGGTTCTGTCTGCGGATGACCCGGCCGGCAACGGCGCTCGCCACGAACCGTGAGCGAGCCTGACCATGACCGATATCCCTGTTGCGAAGTCACCCGATGCGCCCCGCGCGCTGCCACCGATGCGCCTGTCGGGGCTTGAGCCGGTGTCGATCGGCGAAGGCAGCCTGTTCGTCAACATCGGCGAGCGCACCAATGTCACAGGGTCGAAGGCCTTCGCGCGGATGATCCTCGAAGGCCGCTTCGAAGACGCGCTGAGCGTGGCGCGCCAGCAGGTCGAGAACGGCGCCCAGGTCATCGACGTCAACATGGATGAAGCGATGCTCGACAGCGCCGCGGCGATGGAGCGCTTCCTGAAGCTGATTGGGGGTGAACCCGAAATTGCGCGCGTGCCGATCATGATCGACAGCAGCAAGTGGAGCGTGATCGAAACCGGGCTCAAGTGCATCCAGGGCAAGGGCATCGTCAACAGCATTTCGATGAAGGAAGGCGAAGCCGAATTCATCCGCCAGGCCACGCTGGTGCGCCGCTATGGCGCGGCTGCGGTGGTGATGGCGTTCGACGAACAGGGACAGGCCGACAGCTTCGAGCGCAAGACGCAGATCTGCGAGCGGGCCTACCGGGTGCTGACCGAGCAAGTCGGCTTCGCGCCCGAAGACATCATCTTCGACCCCAACATCTTCGCCATTGCCACCGGCATCGAAGAGCACGACAACTACGCGGTCGACTTCATCAACGCCGTTCGTTGGATCAAGCAGAAGCTTCCCGGGGCGCGGGTCAGCGGCGGGGTCAGTAACGTCAGCTTCAGCTTCCGCG
>JBDSMV010000047.1:0-13976 GCA_039915715.1 Rubrivivax sp.
GCCAGCCAGCGAGTGCTCGAGCAGGTTCGCAAGCACCTTCCCGCCACCGCGACCAGCACCCCAATCCGCCAGCCGAACTGGCTGGCGGTGCTGGGACGCAAGAGTGTTGGCGTCGGCGTCTTGCTGCTAGGCCACCTGAACTTCCTGGGCCAGACCGCAGCGGCACTGGCGGACTTGCTGCGTGGGCGCCGCAAGCTGCGTGTGCGCGAGTTGAGCGCCCAACTGGAGCAAACGGGGCTCGACGCGATTCCCGTGATCGCCCTCGTGACGATGCTGATCGGAATCGTGTTTACCTACCTGCTGGGTCTGCAGGCCGGCAAGGTCGGCGCCAACATCTTCGTGGTCGACGGGGTCGCCATCGGCAGCACGCGCGAGTTCGCTCCGATCATCGTCGCCATCGTGGTGGCGGGGCGCTCGGGCGCGGCCTTCACCGCCCAGTTGGGCTCGATGCGGCTGACCGAAGAGATCGACGCCATTACCACCCTCGGCCTGTCGGCGCACCAGGTGCTGGTGCTGCCGCGCATGCTGGCGCTGATGATCACGCTGCCGCTGTTGGTGTTCGTCGGCGATGTGATGAGCATCGTCGGCTCGGTGCTGATTTCCGGGCCGATGCTGGGCATCACGGCCACAGCCTATCTGGACCGGCTGCGCGAAGCGCTGGACTTGAAGCATGTGCTGATCGGGTTGGTCAAGGCGCCGGTGTTCGCGGTCGTGATCGCCGTCATCGGCACCCGCATGGGCATGACGGTCGAGCGCGACACGCGCGCGGTCGGGTCGGCCACCACATCGACGGTGGTGCAGAGCACCGTCGGGGTGATCTTGCTGGATGCGGTATTCGCGGTCTTGACGCAGGCGATGGGATGGTGAGCACGAGATCCACTAGCGACGCGGTCCGTGCCGACCGCGGAGATGCTGAAACCAGCCCGGCGACCGTGATCGAGGTCGAAGAGGTCTGCACGGCGTTCGGGCCGCACTGGGTGCACGACGGGGTCAGCTTCACCGTTCAGCGCGGCACCCTGGTGGCGCTCATTGGTGGCAGCGGCACCGGCAAGTCGGTGCTGTTGCGCGAATTGATCGGCCTGCACCGGCCGACTTCCGGGCGGCTGCGCCTGTTGGGCACCGACATGTGGGCTGCGTCGTCGCGCGAACGCGATGCGGTGCGGCGCCGCTTCGGCATGATGTTTCAGGATGGCGCGTTGTTCTCTTCGCTGACGGTGGCGCAGAACGTGGCCTCGCCATTGCGCGAACACACCCAGCTGTCGTGGGAAACGATCGACGCGCTGGTCAAGCTGCGCCTGTTGCAAGCCGGGCTGCCTGTGGATGCCGGCGCCAAGTTGCCCAGCGAGTTGTCGGGCGGCATGAGAAAGCGGGCAGCGATCGCGCGTGCGATCGCACTCGAGCCCGAAATCCTGTTCCTGGACGAACCCACATCGGGTCTCGATCCAATCACCGCGCGCGGTTTCGACCGGCTGGTACGCTCGCTGGTCGATGATCTGGGCATCACTGTGTTCTTGGTCACACACGACCTGGACACCCTGCTGACGGTGGTCGACCGGCTGATCGTGCTGGCGCACGGCAAGGTGCTGGCCGACGGCCCGCTGCAGCAGGTGGTGGACCTGGACGACGACTGGGTGCGCGAGTACTTCTCGGTGCGAAACATGGTCGGCGAAGGCGCCGATCGCATTGCGCACCCCGCCGCCGCCAACCACAACAAGGACCGAGCCCATGGAAGCTGAATCTCGCTACACCTATGTCGGCGCCGCGGTGCTGGCTCTCGTGGTGGCGTTGATCCTGTCGGTGCTTTGGCTGAAAAACATCGGCGGCCGAAACTTCGAGCACTACGCCATTGCCTTCGAACAACAGGCGCTGGACGGACTGGATCTGGGCGCGTCGGTCAGCCTGCGCGGCATCCAAATCGGCCGGGTCGAGGACTACGCGCTCAGCGGCAAGCAGGGCAACGCAGTGCGGGTGGAAATCCGCGTCGACCGCCGGGTGCCGGTTCTGACCAGCACGGTTGCCGTTGTCACGCGCAACCTGCTGACCGGCATCGCGTCGATCGCGCTTGTCAACCGTGAGCCGGCTGGCGAACCGCTGACCGCGATCCCCGATGGCGAAACCGTGCCGGTGATCGCCGAAGGCCAGTCCGACTTGGCCGAGATCGCCGGACGCGTCAACCGGGTTGGCGAGATGGCGTCGGACGCGCTGGGCAGCATCAGCGAGTTGCTCAACGAGAAGAACCGTCAAAGCATCGTCGCGACGATCGAGAACCTGCGCGACCTGTCGGCCGGGCTCAAGGGCCAGATGGTTCCGCTGCAACAGTCGATGGCCACTGTCGCCGACGCCGCGAGTCAGGCGGCGGTGGCCGTGCGGCAGGCCGGCACCGCCGCCTCCGAGCTGGGTCGCTCCGGTGACCGGATCGCCGGGGTGGTCGAGAAAGTTGGGAGCCGCGTGGACACCACGCTCGCGCAGGCCGACCGGGCGCTGGCCGATACGCAGAAAGCTTTGCAGCAGGTTGCGACGGCGGTCGACGCGGTGCAGGCACAGGCCGTGACGACGGCGCAGCGGCTGGAAACCACTGCCGCGGGGGTCGACGACCAGCTGCGCTCGGCGGTGTCGGAACTGCGACTCGGCGCCGAGACCACCGCGCGTTCGATCGAGCAGTTGCGCGATCCGCGGGCCAGCTTGCTGGGACCACCGAAAAATGGGCTGGGCCCGGGGGAGTCGTTGAAATGAGCGGGCTGCAGCGGATGCGGGGGCAGTGTTGGTCGATTGCGGCAGCGGCGGCGCTGTCGCTGCTCCTGTCGGGCTGCATCTCGGTGGGCATCGGCAGCGACGCGGGCGTGCAGCCGATGTACGAACTGCACGATTCAGGAGCCTTACCTGCTGCCGGGGCAGCGCCGGCTCCAGAAGGTGCCCGGCCAGCTCCGCTGGTGCAGACCTTGCAGATCCAGATGTTGCCCGGCAGCGCGGTGGCCGAGACGACGTCGATCGCCTACTCACGGCAACCGCATGAAGTCGCCTACTACCGGCTCGCCAGCTGGACCGAACGTCCGGTGCGCAGCATCCCACGCCTGCTGCAGCAGCGGCTGGAGGCCGGCAGCGTTTCTGCGGCTGTGGGTTTGCTGGGCGACCCACTGAACTCCGACTGGCTGCTCACCGTCACGGTCGAGCAGCTGGTGCACGACGTCGCCGCAACGCCCGGTTCAGCCCAGGTGCGGCTGGGCGTCGCGCTCTATGACCGGCGCAGCGGGTTGCGCATTGGAAGTCGCAGCTTCGATGCGACGGCGCCGGTGGCACGCGCCGACTCGGCAACCGCGGTGGCAGCGATGTCTGATGCCATCGGCCGCAGCTTCGACGCGCTGGTGCCTTGGGTCGGGTCGAGTCTGCAGGACGGCTTGGCGCGCCGTGCCAGGCTGTCCGGCTCCGCCGAGCGCAGGTTGTCGGCGCCCATAATGCCCCCCATCGTGACGTTGAAATAGGCGGAGACCGCATGTACCAGCGCATCCTGATCGTGGTCGACGAAGGACCGGTGGCCCAGGCCGCGGTCGACGAGGGCCTGGCGGTCGCCAAGGTCCACCAGGCGCACGTGCTCTTCTTCCATGTGCTACCCAGCTACGTGATGCCGGTGGCCGACGCCCCCTCGCTGGTGCTGATGTCGCCCGAGCAGCATCGTCTGGCGGTCGAAAGCGTGGCCACGCGCCTGCTGGCAGTGGCCACCGGAGCCGCGCAACAGCAGGGCGTGGATTCCAGCTCGGCCATCGGCTCCGACGCCGACGCTGCCGAATGCATCGCCAAAGCCGTGACCGAGCGAGACTGCGATCTGCTGGTGGTGGGCTCGCATGGCCGAAACGTGCTGCAGCGCCTGATCTTCGGCAGCCTGGTGGTGCGGCTGATTCCGCTGGCGACGGTGCCGATGCTGGTGTGCAAGCCGCACGAAGATGCGGTTGTGACGGCTCGGGAGCGGGTCGACGACAGCACCGCCACTGCGCCGCCTGCGGTCGCAGCCACGCCGTTCATCGACCCGCCGCCACCAGGCTGAGCCGCCGGCTCCACGACCGACCGACGCCCCCTACCGGGACGCATGTCGGGCTCTACAGTATCGAGATCGCCCCTGCGTCGTCGCTGCTGCCGTAGCCGATGCGGGCCGGTGGCGCTCTCAGGGCATCCAGACGCTGGTGGACCCGACGAAAGTCGTCGGCCATGGCCTGCTGCAGGCTTTCCAGGCGCGACAGCTCGGCCTTGTCGGCCAACTCCTGCACCCGTTGCATCTCACGCAGCAGGCGCCGCGTCTCAAGCAGCGATGCGATGGTCTGCTGCATCGACGCCAGGAAGAACAGCGCGGCCAACACCGCGGCCACCCCCAGCAGCGTCAGCCCCAGCGGCAGCTGCACCACGGCCACGCCGAGGTTGATCGGCGCCAGCGTGCCGAGCACCTCCCAGTTCAGGGCCGCAAGCGCCGCCACCGCCACGGTCACGATCCAGGCCAACCAGGTGCTTGCGCGTTTCATCGGTCATCTGCTCCATCGACACGGTGGCGGGCCGCGCAGCGCGGCCGTCGATTGCCTGGTCCGGATCGGCGCCAGGCATTCGGTATTTGTATAGAAACAAATGTACAGTTGGCAGCGGAGTATGGGAACAGGACAGGTGTCTGCCGGTGTGGCCCTGCGGTGTGAGACACCCGCTGTCATCGCTTCCGATTCATCATTAGAAGGAAAATACATGACTGAATTTCACCTTTTTACGCCGGCCCCGACAGGGATGCCGCAGCGCGCATCGGCTGCCACGGCGCGTCGCCTGCCGAGCTTTGGTGCACTCCTTGGCATGGCGCTGTTGGCCGCTTGCAGCAGCGCCCCGATCGAGCCCCCCGCGGCCAGTGTCACCGGCCCCGGTGCGGGTGGCAGCGGCGCGATCCCGGCCGCGCCAGAGCGCACCGGTGCCGCGACGGCAGGCATGACGCCCGCGCAAACCGGCAACTCGGTGGGTGGGCTGCCCGCTGCGGCAGCGGCGCTGGCGGCCGGCACGCCGCGCGAACGCAGCGTCTACTTCGACTTCGACAACTTCACGATCGACCCTGCCGACCAGCGCATGCTGGCGCAGCATGCCAAGGTGCTGGTGGCGGAGCCCACCGTGTCGGTGCGGCTGGAAGGCCATGCCGATGACCGCGGCAGCAAGGAATACAACCTGGCGTTGGGCCAGCGGCGCGCCGAAGCCGTCAAGCGAGCCCTGAGCATCCTCGGCGTGCGCGAGCAGCAGATGCGCGCCACCAGCTGGGGCGAAGAAAAGCCGCAGGCGGCCGGTGAGAGCGAATACGCGTGGTCGCGCAACCGCCGCGCCGAAATCGTCTACGCGGCACCCTGAAGCAAGGTCTGGTCGTTCGGGCCTGACGATTTGGCGGCACGGCCGGGTTGACTTGGCGGGTGGCGCGGGTGGCGCGGGTTTCGCGTGCTCAGCTGTGCAGTCGACCGCGGGGCCAGCCCCCGCAACAGCCGTCAATGGTGTCCGAGCGGGATCGATGCGTCGCGGGCATCGGTGTCCAGGGCGGCGATCAGCGCGCCAAGATCGTTCTCCAGCCGTTCCAGCCGTGCGGTGTCCAGCCCGGCCAGCGCTTCGGGCAATACGCCGGCGAAAGGGCCCGGCGCGCGGCCCAGCACGCTCGAGCCGCCCGGGCGCAGATGCAGTTGCACCGCTCGGCGGTCGCGTTCGTTGCGGCGCACCTCGATCAGTTCGTGGTCGACCAGCGACTTGACCAGGTTGCTGGCCGTGGGTTGCCGCACGTCCATTGCCTGGGCCAGTTCGTTGACGCCGATGCCGGGCCGGGCATGGATCACACTCAAGGCCCAGACTTGCGCACCGCCCACGCCGGCCCGTTTTTCGACCTGCTGGAAGTGTTTCTTGATCGAGTTGAAAACCTGACGAAACTGCCGCAGCACGCGCGAAGCGGCTTCTGCATGCAAGGGGTCGGGGGAGCCGGCCAGACCATCGGCTGCGTTGACAGCGGTGTTGCTGAAAGGGCCGAAACGGGGGGCTCGCTTTCGGGGGGCGATGGGCATCGGGATCGCGAGGGAGTCAGGCGAGACTCGAGTCGAGGTGGGGGAACAAAGGCGCGGAAGGCGCGGAGGGACTGAGTCGGCCGAGGCCGCCCAACGTGCGGAAAGTATATTTGTATCGATTCAATCTGGCAACGCGTCGGCTGACTGGCGCAGCGCGCAGGCATGATGCGGCGCCACCGTCCGGCGGCAGCGGCTGACCAACGACCGAGGATTCAGACCCATGTCCACCGAGCGTGTGCTCTTCGCCTTCGTGATCGTTCTTGCGCTGACGCTCAACGTCGGTTTCATCGCCGGCGACTTCGCCAGCATCGACCACCACAATGTCTACGAGCTGTTCGCAGCGCTGGTCGTCAGCCTGCTGGCCACGGTGATGAAGTTTGGTGACCGCTCGCCGCTCGGCTCGGGCATGCTGGCCACCAGCTTGGTGGCCGATCTGCAATTGATGGCCGCCGCGGTGATGTGGGGCATCTTTCAGCAGGCCGACATCGCCTTGACCGCGCATCAGTCGGCCACCGTGCTGTCGCTGGCGATGGGCGCTGCGGTGGCCAACGTGGTGTCGGTGGTGCTGCTGGTGATCGAGATGGCGAGCCTGCGCCGATGACCGACCCCGAGCCCAGCCACACATCCAGTCACAGGCCCGGTCGCGGCGCCAACGACCCGGCCGACACCGCGCCGGCCAGCCCGCCGCTGCCGCGACTGACCGATCTGCCGCGCACCAGCCACGGCGTGTTCCTGTTGCTGCGGCGGCTGCGGCTGCCTCTGGCGCTGCTGATCTTTGTATATGCCATCGCCGTCGGCGGGTTCACTTTCGTGGCCGGCACCGACCCCCAGGGCAGGCCCTGGACGATGAGCTTCCTGCACGCCTTCTACTTCGTCAGCTTCATGGGCACGACGATCGGACTCGGCGAGGTGCCGTACCCCTTCAGCGACTTCCAGAGGCTGTGGGCCACCGGCGCGATCTACGGCACGGTGATGGCGTGGCTCTACGCAGTCGGGGCGCTGTTCGGCGTGCTGCAGGACACAGTGTTCCGCCGCGCCCTGCATCGCAGCAGCGCCGAACGCGCGGTGCGTCGCATCGGCGAGCCGTTCTATCTGATCTGCGGTTACGACGACGCCGGCACCCGGGTGGCGCGGGAACTGGCCGAGGCCGGCATGGCGCTGGTGGTGGTCGACAGCTCCAGCGACCGCATCGACAGTGTCGAGATGTCGGGGCTGCAGGTGTCGGTGCCTTCGTTGTGCGCCGACGCCAGCGACCCCAAGAGCCTGGTGCTGGCGGGGCTCACGCACCCGCTGTGCGAAGGCGTGGTGGCGTTGACGGGGGAGGACTTCATCAACATCAAGATCGCCCTGACCGCGCGCCTCTTGAACCCCGACTTGCCGGTGCTGTGCGCGGCGCGCGACCACCACACCCACGCGCGGCTGGCGGCTGCGGGTGCCGACCACATCTTCAACCCCTTCGACAGCTTCGCCGAACGGGTGGCGATGACGCTGCGCATGCCGAGCCTGAATGTGATCTACGAAGCCCTGACCACGCAACGCGGCACCGCGATGGGCGCGGTGCAGGTGCTGCCGCGCGGCCGCTGGGTGCTGTGCGGCGCCGATCTCTTCACCCGTTCGCTGCGGCGTCAGCTGGAGCGGCTGAAGGTCGAGATCACGGTGATCGCGCCCGAAGACGCCGAAGTCGCCGATGGGGTGCCGGTGATTCGCGGCGACTGCACCGACCCGGCGGTGCTGGAGCAGGCCGATCTGGCGCAGGCCAGCGCCCTGGTGGCCGGCACCGCGGTGGACATCGACAACCTGACGTTGGCGCTGGCCGCGCGCCAGGCCAACAAGGATCTCTTCATCGTCGCGCGCCAGACGCAACGCCGCAATGCCTCTGTGTTTAGGGCCGCACCGGCCGACCTGGTGATGCTGAGTGGCTATGTGATTGCGGGTGAGGTGCTGCGGGTGATCCGGGCACCGCAGCTGGCCACCTTCCTGCGCCAGGCCCGCGACCGCGACGAAGAATGGGCGGCAGCGCTGCTGGCGCGCATGCGCGACGTCGTGGGCCGGGCGGTGGTGGAATCGTGGTCGGTGGAGCTGACCGCTGCCACCGCGCCTGCGGTTCTTGGCGCGCTGGAGCGGGGCGAAACCGTCACGCCGCGGCGTCTGCTGACGCACTCCGACGGCAGCGGCCACCTGGTGCATGCGCTGCCGCTGTTGCGCGAAACCGGGCGCGAGCCTCTGGAGCCGAATCAACGGAAGGGCGATCGTCGCCAGACCCAGCAGGCCCTGCAGCGCGAACTGCTGCCCGACCTGGACACCGCGTTGGTGCCCGGCGACCGGGTGCTGTTCTGCGGCCGAGAGCGGGCGCTGGCGGTGATGCGATACAACATCTGCGCGCACCTGCTGCCGGCGCTTCACCCCGCCGGGCCCGTAACCCGCAGCCTCGTCGGCGAGTCCGCCCTGCGCGCCACCCCTGCCGAAGCCCGCTGAGCGCGGCCCGAGTTTTTTCGAGGCCCGTGCCGACCGGCGCGGTCAGTCCCGCAGCTGCGGATCGGGCCCGGGCGGTTCGGCGCCGGCCATCCGCACCTCGAGCGTGCCCGATCGCACATGCAAGTCGCGCTGCGGGAACGGGATCTCGATGTCGCGCTTGGCCAGTTCGTCGTCCAGCGCCCACATCAGCCGTGCATGGGTGCCGCCAGGGCGGGTCGTCAAGCGGCGCTCGGCCCACACCACCAGTTCATAGTTGACTGAACTGTCGCCGTAAGCGATCAACCACACCTGCGAGCCACGAACGTCGGTTTCGATGATGCCCGGCACCTGCTTGGCGGCCGCCAGACCCGCTTCCCTGACCAATTCCTTGGGGGTGCCGTAAGCCACCCCGAACGGCACGTGCATGCGCCGGCTGGCGTCGTCCAGGGTCCAGTTGATGACCTTGCCGTTGATGAACTCGGAGTTCGGCACCAGCATGTCGAGTGCGTCGTTGGTGGTGATGCGGGTGTAGCGCATCGCAATCTCGCGCACGTTGCCGCGCGTGCCCGACTCCAGCTCGATGAAGTCCCCTTCCTTCAAACTGCGTTCGAGCAGGATCACGATGCCCGAGACGAAGTTGCTGACCAGGTTCTGCAGCCCGAAGCCGATGCCCACCGCCAGCGCGCTGCCCAGCAACGCGATCTGCGACACGTCGATGCCGACCGTGTTGAGCGCCAGCAAAGTGCCGATCACCCACACCGCATAGCGCAGCAAACGCGCCAGCATGCTCATGCGGGCGTGCTTCCAGGGCTCGTCGCTCCCCCGCCGGGTCAGGCGGTTGACCGTGCGTTCCAGAAAGCCCGCGAACCACCAGATGCCGATCATGAACGCGATGGCCGTGAGCAGGCTGCCCACCGTCACCGGTGTCTGACCGATCATGAAGAGCTGCGTCGACAGCGCGTGGCGGATTATTTCCATCGGAGCAGGCCGGTGGGGTTAGCCACGCGGGATCGGTTCAGCGCTGTTGCGCACGGCCGGCGCTGGGTTCGACCGCCGCCCCTTTGCGGTTTCGATGCCGAGCGTCGGTGGCAGGGTGTCCTCGTCGTCGTCCTCGTCGTCTTCGTCTTCTTCGACCTTGACTGGCGTGGCCGGAACTGCAGCCGCAGCAGCAGACACCGGGCGTCGCCGCACGGCACGGCCGGCCTCGCCGGAATAGCGCAGCGCAAACGCCGCCATCGGCGGGCCGATGGTTTCGAACACCACCACCGCCGCCAGCACCACCGCCGCCACCTGTGCGCCGAGCTGCGGCAGCAGACCGGTGGTGGTCTGCACCAAGCCGATCGCGAGCCCTGCCATCGGCACCAGCAGCAACCCGGCGCCCACTGACTGGGTGTGGGTGTAGCCGAACAGGCGTCCGCAACCGTAGACCGAGACGCATTTGGCGACCGTGCGTGCCGCCACATAAGCCAGCGCCATCGGCCAGTACTGCACCAGGTCCTGCAAATGCAGGTTGGCACCGGCGAACACGAACAGGATGATGAAGAACACATCGCCACCGCCACCGAAGTGCACCCGCGTCAGGCGTGACGTGCCCTGCATCCAGCGGCTGGCCATGCCCAGCGTCAGTGCGGTGAACAGGGTCGACACCTTCAACGCCACTGCCAGGCCGAGCGCCAGCATCACCGCCCCCACCACCAGCGCGAAGCGAAAGTGCTGCTCGTCGCGCCGCGTTTGGCGGGCGATGCGCGTGATCAGGAAAGCGACGCAGAAGCTCACCGCCACGGCCCCCAGCAACTGGTAGGCCGGCAGCAGCACAGCGGTGTTGATGTCGAACTGGGCGCTGGCCAGCGCCACCGGCAGCGCGAACGAGAACAACACGAAAGCCAGCACGTTGTTCATCGCCACCAGGGCTTGCGCGGTTTCCATGGTCGGGCCACGCGCCTTCAATTCTTCGGCCACATGGATCAACACCGCTGGCGACGACGAGACCGCGATCGCGGCCGCAATCACCGCCACCACCGGCACCGCCCCGACCCACAGCATCAGCGCGACGATGGCGCCGAAGGTCAGGGCGCTCTCGACCACGCTTGTGATCACCAGGCGGCGGTTTCGCAGCACCTCCCAGGGGTGCAGCACCGTGCCGAGCTTGAACAGGATCAGCCCGAGCGAGATCTCGACCAGCGTGCGCGCGCCGTCCAGTGAGCCTTGCTTGAGGATGCCCAAGCCGCTGGGGCCGATCAGCAGGCCGAAAGCCATGAAACCGGTGATGGTGGGCAGGAACCGCACGCGCCCGGCCAGCATGCCGCCGAGCGTGCCGAACGCCAGCAGGATGCCGAAGGCGATCAGCAGGTTGATGTCGGGCATCGCCTGCGGCAAAAATGGGGCCAGCGCGGGGGGCAGAAAGTCCATGGGGTCGGGTGGGGCGGCGCGGCGGCGTTGCAGGCTGTGCGGGCCTTCTTGAGCCGTGTCGAACGCAGCAGCCGGCGGCCCGATAGGCAACCGGCGATGGTAGCCGAGCCCCTCTGCTGAGCCGGCCGCTGCTAAGCTCGCCGCCCATGTTCACCGGCATCGTTCAGGGCATGGGCACGGTTCGCGGGCTGAAGGACCGGCCGCGGCTGCGCAGTGTCGAAATCGCCTTTCCTGAAGGCTTCGACCATGGCCTGGCCGTGGGAGCCAGTGTGGCGGTCGACGGTGTTTGCCTGACGGTGACGGCATTGGAGTCGCCCGGTGGCGCGCGCTTCGATGTCATGCAGCAGACGCTGTCACTGACCTCACTCGGTGCGCTGGCCGCAGACAGCCGCGTCAATGTCGAACGCGCGGCGCGCGAGGGCGCCGAGATCGGCGGCCACCCCCTGTCGGGCCACATCGACTTCAAAGCCACGCTGCAATCGGTGCGCGAACCAACCAACAACCGGGTGCTGCGGATCGCCGTGCCGGCGCCGTGGATGCGCTACATCTTCGCCAAAGGCTACATCGCGGTCGATGGCGCCAGCCTGACGGTGGCCGAGGCCTGGCGCGAAGCCGACGGCAGCGGCGCGTTCGAGGTCTGGTTGATCCCGGAAACCCTGCGGGCCACCACCTTCGGCGCCAAGGCCGCGGGCGCCACGCTCAACATCGAGATCGAGCGCAACACCCAGGTCCATGTCGACACGGTGCGCGATGCCATAGCCGAACAATTCGCTCGCTTGCAGCCTGCGCTGCAGGCGCTGCTGCAGCGGCAGGGCATCGATCTCGACGCTCTGGCCACACCGCCGCTTGCGACACCGCCCGACCCTGGTGGCTGAGCGCCCGCCCTGGGCCTGGTCCACTGAATCACTGAAATCAGGTCGCCGCTGTCCCCGAGATGCGGGCTCACTGCTGCGTTGCGAATGCTCGCGATGCCTATGGGCATCGCTGTGCTTCGCGCCTTGCATTGCATCCCGTCTCCTGGGTCCCTCACCACCCATTTCAATGATTCCGCGGACTAGCGGGCCGGCGGCAACTTCTGCAACTCGGCCCGCACCGCGCGCAGTTTGGCTTTGACCTTTTGCGCATTGGCCGGGCCCATCCGGATCAGCACCTTCTGACCCGCCGGCAAGGCTTCCAGTTTCGGGTCGGCATAGCGCCACCGCACCCAGGGGCGGGTCGACGGGATCGGACCCTTGACTTCCGTCAGCGTCACATACACGGGTGTGGTGACCTCGGGCGTGGCGAGGAGCAGGTCGATGACCTCGATCAGCCGGGTCTGAAACTTGGAATCGGGAAATCCCAGATTGGCATACGACGACTGCAGCATCGGCTGCATGCGGTGCAGCAACCTTGCCGCCTGCGCCGGGTCGACGCGGTCGAACATCGCCACCATGTCGTCGTAGCGCTGGAAGTTCTCGGCTGCGATCGCCTGCTTGCCACCCTGCTCGGTGGTGGCGAAGCGCCCCGGTGCCGGGGCCACCGGCCACACGCTGACCGGCGCATGTGAACGCGCCAGGTTATCGACGGTGGCCGCCAGACGGCGCGGAAACTGGTCGACCTGAACCTGCGACAGCGCTGCCTTGCCGCCCAGAAGCTCGGCGAGGGCGGCGTCGACTTCACCCTCCTGCAGCGGCGCGGCCGGGGCGGCCGCCACGATCGGTGCTGCCGCTCCACTGGCCGCGCCGTCAGGCTCCGATCCCGACATCGACGGTGCCGATGGCGCTTCGGTCACGGCCATCGGCGCGGGCTCGGGTGGCGGCACGGCCACCACCGCGGTAGGCTTCGAGAGCCACCACCAGATGCCGCCGACGATGGCCAGCAGCAACAGGATGACGATTGCGCGGGAGCCTGATTTCATTTGGATCTCATCGATCGGTTGCGTGCCGTGCACATCGGCGCGAATCTACACCGCGTAGGCTGCGTGGCAATCCTGCTTTGCATTCCTGCCTTGCGATCTGCCTTGCGATACTCGGTTCCCGCATGCAGTCGATCCTTGCCGTCACCGTTCCGTTCTTTGCGCTGGTGTTGTGCGGCTACCTGGCAGCGCGCCGGCATGTGCTGCCCGAGAGCGCGATCCCGGGTCTGAACGGCTATGTGCTGTACTTCGCGCTGCCGTGTCTGCTGTTCCGCTTCGGTGCCGGCACACCGGTCTACCAGTTGCTGAACCCTGCGGTGTCGGTGGTGTATGTGGCCTCGGCACTGCTGATCGTCGGCTTCACGATCGCGGTCACGCTGAACGCCCGTGTCGGCCTGCAGAACGCGGCCTTCGGTGCCTTGGTGGCGGCCTTCCCGAACACCGGCTTCATGGGCGTGCCGTTGCTGGCCGCGATGCTGGGCGCCGAGGCCGCCGGGACAGTGATCTGCATGGTGTTGGCCGACCTGTTCATCACCAGTTCGTTGTGCCTGGGACTGGCGCAGGCGGGTGCCGCAGTTGCCGGTGATGCGTCGGACAAAGCGGCAGGCAAGGCGCCCAGCGGTGCCGGTGCCGCAGTAAAGCGTGCCTTGCGCGGCACGCTGTCGAACCCGATGCCGTGGTCGATCGCACTCGGGGCCGTGTTCTCGGCCACTGACACCGTGCTTCCCGAGCCGCTCGCGACCATCGTCAGGATGCTGGCCGATTCGGCCACCCCGGTGGCACTGTTCACGATCGGCGCGGTGCTGTGGCGGTCGAGCCAGCATGCACACCACCGCACGCCGGTGGCCGACTACCTGCCGGTGGCAATGATCAAGCTCTTCGTCCACCCGACGCTGGTGCTGGCGCTGGCCGCGGCGGCGCATGCGCTGGGCTGGCCCTTGACGCGCTTTCAGATCCTGGTGATGGCGCTGGCGGCCGCGTTGCCGAGCGCCAGCAACGTGTCGCTGCTGGCCGAGCGCTATGGCGCCGACAACGGGCGCATCGCGCGGATCATCATGAGCAGCACCGTGATCTCGTTCGTCAGCTTCACGGCGTTGGCTTGGCTGTTCGGGGTGCGGCCTGGGTGAAGAAGATCACATCGGACGGGGATCGCGGTCGTTACCGGTCTT
>JBDSMV010000055.1:0-8897 GCA_039915715.1 Rubrivivax sp.
CGGCGAGATGGCCTGGCTGTTGCCGCGCGGCGACAGCGTTTTCAAGGGCTGGGTCGACCAGTGGATCCACCTGGCCAAGGCCAATGGCGAGTACGACCGCATCGTGGCGCGCTGGCTGAAGTAAGCCCCCGGGGATCGCGTTCGATCGCTACCCCACCAACGGAGATGCTGAACATGTCAAACACCGAGGCCCTCATCCTGACCGATGTGCGCGGCGCCGGCGACCGCCGCGTCGGCGTCATCACGCTCAACCGCCCCAAACAGCTCAATGCGCTCAACGATGCACTGATGGACCAGTTGGGGGCTGCGCTGCGGGCCTGGGACCACGACCCGGCCATCGGCTGCATGATCGTCACCGGCAGCGAGAAAGCCTTCGCTGCGGGTGCCGACATCGGCGCCATGGCCGACAAGAGCTTCATCGACGCCCACCAGGGTGAGTTCATCACCCGCAACTGGGAAACGCTGAACCAGATCAGAAAGCCGGTGATTGCCGCAGTGGCGGGCTTTGCGCTTGGCGGCGGTTGTGAGCTGGCGATGCTGTGCGACTTCATCATCGCCGCCGACACCGCCAAGTTCGGTCAGCCCGAGATCAAGCTCGGCATCATCCCAGGCGCCGGTGGCACCCAGCGCCTGCCACGCGCGGTGGGCAAAGGCAAGGCGATGGAGATGGTGCTGACCGGCCGCATGATGGACGCCGCCGAAGCCGAACGCGCCGGGTTGGTGTCGCGCATCGTGCCCGCCGACAAGTTGATGGCCGAAGCCGTGGCGGCGGCCGAACTGATTTGCGCATTGAGCGGGCCGACGGTGATGATGGCCAAGGCCTGCGTCAACCGCGCCTTCGAAAGCGGCTTGGCCGACGGTGTCGCCTACGAGCGCCACGTCTTCCACTCGACCTTCGCCACCGCCGATCAGAAGGAAGGCATGGACGCGTTCGTCAACAAGAGAAAGCCGGTGTTCAGGCACCGTTGACGCCGCGCAGGGATGGCCCGGCGCGCTGGCCGCAACCGTTCTCGGGCCCTGATCTTCATCCTTCGCAAGTCGCCGGGCGCGGGCACCCGGTTCGGCAAGATCGCCCGGCTGTTGGCGAGCTGCCCGCCGCTCGAACTGGCGCGCACGTGGCGACGGGACGGGCGGGGATTCAGGGTCCCGCCGCCAGTCACGGCACCAACCAGCGCGCGCCTTGCTGACCGAACGCTGCGCGCCGGTGGCCTTCGCGCCGCAGTTCCAGCCAGTCGATGGCCTGCACCTGCACCATCAGCACGGCGAAGTGGTGGCGCGGGTGCGCAGCCGTGTGGGCGGGTGCTGCGGACGCGTCCAGCGCTTCGCCCGGCGCCTGCGGCGCCAGGTAGTCGCTGGCGGCCGGTGACGACTGCAGCATGGCCCAGCGCGACGTGGCTGCCAGACCATCGGTGTGCACCTGAATCTCGGCCTGCAGGCGCAGCTGCCAAGACAGGCGGCGCGACCACATCACCAGCACCGCACGCGGCTGCGCTTGCAACTGCTGCACCTTGTGGGCACGGGCATCGGTGTAGGCGACGAGACAGCGCGCACCGGCATCGGCCTCTCGCAGGATCACGGTGCGGGCATCGGGCGCATCGCCATCGGTGGTGGCCAGCACCAGCGTGCGCCACTCATGGTGCTTGTCGAGCGCCGCGCGGCCGAGTTCGCGCCAGATCGCGGCCTCGATCTCGGGCAGTGATTCCAGGCGGTCGGGTTCGGCCATGGTCGGCATGCCTCAGGCCTCGAGACGCAGGGCCGGCAGCGCGTGCATGCCCACATCCGAAACCGTGCCTATGCAGATGCCCCGCAAGGACGCCGGCGTCATGCGGACTCCCGACGCAGCGCCGGAAACAGGATCACATCGCGGATGCTGGCGCTGTCGGTCAGCAGCATCACCAGCCGGTCGATGCCGATACCGCAGCCACCGGCCGGCGGCATGCCGACTTCGAGTGCGCGGATGAAGTCGGCGTCGTAGACCATCGCCTCTTCGTCGCCAGCGTCCTTGTTGGCGACCTGGGACTTGAAGCGGGCGGCCTGGTCTTCGGCGTCGTTCAACTCAGAAAATCCATTGGCCAGTTCGCGGCCGCAGACGAACAACTCGAAGCGCTCGGTGATGGTGGGGTCGGCATCGGAAGCCCGCGCCAGCGGCGACACCTCGACCGGGTAGTCGATGATGTAGGTCGGCTGCCAGAGCTTCGATTCGACCACCGATTCGAAGAGGCCGAACTGCAACTCGGCCAATGTCCAGTGCGTCGGCGGCTCGACACCAGCCGCCTTGAGCTTCGTTTGCAACAGCGCAGGGTCGGCGGCTTCGGCCGCCGACAAGCCGGCATGCGCCACCAGCGACTCGCGCACCGAAAGCCGCGTGAACGGCTGTTCCAGGTCGATCGGTTGGCCGCCATAGCTCAGCAATGCCGACCCGGTGGCGGCGAGCGCCGCATGGCGCACCACCGCTTCGGTGTAGTCCATCACGTCACGATGGTTCCAGTAAGCCGCGTAGAACTCCATCATCGTGAATTCGGGGTTGTGCCGAACGCTGATGCCTTCGTTTCTGAAGCTGCGGTTGATCTCGAACACGCGCTCGAAGCCGCCCACCAGCAGCCGTTTCAGATACAGCTCCGGTGCGATGCGCAAGTACATCGGCTGGTCGAGCGCGTTGTGGTGGGTGACGAAGGGCCGCGCGTTGGCACCCCCTGGGATCGGGTGCAGCATCGGCGTTTCGACTTCGAGGAAATCGTGCTCGACCATGAACCCGCGGATCGAGCTTACCGTCTTGCTGCGCGCGGCGAAACGGGCGCGCGCGGTTTCGTCGGTGGCCAGGTCGACATGGCGCTGGCGGTATTTCTGTTCCTGGTCGGCCATACCGTGGAACTTGTCGGGTAGCGGGCGCAGGCTCTTCGTCAATAGACGCACCAGCGTGGCCCTGATCGACAACTCGCCGGTGCGGGTGCGAAAGAGGGTGCCGGTGCAGCCGACGATGTCGCCCAGGTCAAGGTGTTTGAATGAAGCAAGTGCCTCGGCCCCCACCGCGTCATGCGTGACATAGATCTGGATCCGCCCCTGCTGGCCCACCGTGGCGAGGCTCGACGAGCCGTCCTGCAAGGTCGCAAAGCACGCCTTGCCCATCACGCGCTTCAGCATCATGCGGCCGGCCACCGAAACGCTGATGGCCTGCGGCTCCAGCTCCTCGTTGGCCACCTCGCCGTGGCGCTGCTGCAGGTCGGCGGCGTGGTGAGTGGGTTTGAAGTCGTTCGGAAACGCCACGCCGCCCGCCGCGCGCAGCGCTTTCAGCTTGTCGCGGCGCTCGGCGATCAGCTGGTTCTCATCGGCCAGGGGCGGCGCGTTCTGGGGGTCGGAAACAGGGGTCATGCGGGTGGTCATGCGGCAGCTTTCGGGGGACGGCGCAGTTTAAGTGCCCGCTAACATCGACCTTTTGCTGCGATCCCTTGCTGCTGCCCGTCGATGAACGACTCTTCCGCCCACCGCACGCGCTGCGCGGCCGCGCTGTGCCGCGTGGCTTGTCGCGGGCTCGATCGAAAGGCGCACGGCTGATGGACAGCGTCGCCCGTGGCACGCTGCTCAATCTGGGCGCGCGCACGCTGACGGTGGTCGGCGTGCTGGCGATCACGACCGTGACCGCGCGCCTGGGTCCGACGGTGCAGGGCGCATTCGCACTCTTCGTCAGCATCGAAGGCGCGTGCGCCGCCCTGCTGTCGGGCTTCGGCATTGCGCTGGCACGGCGCGTGTCGCACCATGGCGACGACCCGCGGGCGTTGCTGTCGGCGATGGCACTCGGCTGCATCGCACTCGGCTGCGTGATGGCGTTGGCACTGGCGCTGCTGGCCCGCCATGCGCCGCCGGCCTATGCGTCGCTGTGGATCCTGGCGCTGGCTGCACCGCTGCTGTTGCTGGCGCCGAACCTGGCGGGTCTGTGGCTGGGTGCCGGACGCATGGGGCCGATGGCCGCGCTGTCGCTTGCGCCGCCGTGGTTGGCGCTGGCGCTGCTGGCCCCATGGTGGCTGGTGGCGGTGATCGGCGTCGGACCGCCCGACGGCACCGGGTTGGCATTGCAGACGGTGCTGGGGTCATGGGTGGCGGCCAAGGTGCTGGTGGCGCTGGCGCTGCTGGGGGTGCTGTGGCGCGCCGCGATGCTGGTGCGCCCGGGTCTGGCCGCATTGCGGCGCGAGTTGGCCTTCATCGCGACCATCGGCATGACGAACGTGGTGGCGCTCGCGAATTACCGCGTTGGCCTGTTCGTGGTCGAACGCACCCTGGGCCTGAGCGCGACCGGGGTCTATTCGATTGCGGTGGCGGTGGCCGAGTTGCTGTGGTTTGTGTCGTCGTCGTTGACGCAGGCGGTCTATGGCCGCATCGGCACCAAGGACCGCGCGGTGGCCGCTGCAACCACCTTGCGGGCAGTGCACCTGAGCCTGGCTGCGCTGTTGCTGTTCGCGCCGTTGTTGATGTTGGCCGCGGTCTGGGTGTTGCCGCAGCTGCTGGGTGCGGTCTATGCAGAGAGCCTGCTGCCGCTGGCGATCCTGCTGCCGGGGGTGTCGCTGTTCGGTGGGGCGTCGGCGTTGTCGGCCTACTTCACCAACCATGCCGGTCTGCCAAGTTGGCCGGCACGGGTGGCGTTGCTGTCGTTGCTGCTCAATGCGGCGCTGTCGGTGTTGCTGGTGCCGCGCCTGGGCATGGCCGGAGCGGCACTGGCCGCGTCACTGTCGTATGGCCTGGCGGTGGCACTGCTGGCGGGGTTGTTCGTGCGCCATGCGGGCTTGCCGGCGCGGCGGCTGCTGCCCGGCGCTGCGCTGCGCCGCGATCTGGTTGCGATCTCGGCGACGCTTTTCGGGTGGGGTCGGCGACTACGGCGCGGGTGGCATGCGGGCCGTGGCATCGGGGGGCGCGGTTGATGGGCACGCCGCTCAAGGTATCGCTGTCCTGGCATCTGTCGGTGATGGCTGCGCTGCACCGCGTGGCGCGGCTCGTGGGTGTTCAGCACATGCTGTATGGCTTCGCCGACCGGCTGGGTGTCTGGTTGCCGCACACCCGCATCCACGCGGCGACCGAGATCGTGGCACGCCCGCTGCTGGAGATCGCCGACCATGTCTATGTCGGCCCATTCAACCTGCTGGACGCTTCGGGCGGGCTCTGGATCGGCGAAGGCGTGCAGATCACCACCCACTGTGCGGTGTTGAGCCACAGCAGCCACCATGCTGTGCGGCGTGCCGGGCGGCAGTACTGGGGGTGGACGGGGACGGGGACGGGAACGGGAACCGGAACCGGGGGCGATCTGCCGCCGGGCTTTGTGCGCGCGCCCACCCGCATCGGCGCCTACAGCTTCATCGGCCCGCACAGCGTGATCGCGCCTGGCGCCACGGTGGGGCGTGGCGCGATCGTGCGGGCCTTCAGCTATGTCAGCGGCACGGTGCCCGACTTCGCGATCGTGGCCGGGCAGCCTGCGCGTGTGGTCGGCGACACCCGCGAACTCGACGAACCCTGGCTGGCAGCGCACCCGCAGTGGCAACGGGCCTACGCCGACTGGGTGGCGCGCAGCGGCGCCGCGCCGTTATCGTCCTGTTCAGCGACATCGCAATGAAGCCCACGCGGCTGTGCCTGCTGGGCGATGCCAACAGCGTGCACCTGCAGCGCTGGGCCCGAGAGATGGCCGCGCGCGGGTTCGAGATCAGCGTCGTCACCGCACGGCCGGCACCGATGGACGGCGTGGCGCAGCAGATCGTGCTGGCACCGGTGCGCCGTTCGTCCGACTGGCTGTTGCGCGTGGGCGCCACCCGCGACGCGCTGCGCAAGCTGCGGCCCGATCTGGTCCATGCGCACTACATCACCTCGTATGGCTACCTGGCCGCGCGCACGGTGCCGGCCATGCGCCTGCCGCTGGTGATGACGGCCTGGGGCAGCGACCTGCTCGTGACGCCGCGCAGCAGCGGCCTGCTGCGCGCGCTGACCGGCTGGACCTTGCGGCGTGCCGATTGCCTGACCGGCGATTCGGCCGACCTGCTGACCGCAGCCGGTGCCTTCGGGCTGCGCCATGCGCCGCTCTTGATCCACTTCGGGGTCGATCTGGCGCGCTTTGCGCCCTCGCCCTGGGGCGGCAAGCCGGGCTTCGAGACCGTGAGCCTGCGCGCCTGGGAGCCGAACTACCGCATCGACCGCATCGTGCAGGCGCTGGCGTTGCTGCGCGACCGCATGCCCCGGTCGCCGCTGCACCTGCACCTGCTGGGTGGCGGGTCGCTGCAGGGCGCGTTGACGCAACAGGTGGCGGCGCTGTCGTTGCAGGACCGGGTGACGCTGCACGGCCGCTGCGACGACGCCGGCATGGCGCAGGTGATGGCGCGCTGCAAGGTGTCGGTGTCGGTGCCGCGCAGCGATGCGACTTCGGTGTCGGTGCTGGAAAGCATGGGCGCGGGACTCGCGGTGGTGGCCAGCGACTTGCCGGCCAACCGCGACTGGCTCGGCGACGACCGCGCATGGCTGATCGATGCCGATGGCGACGCGCTGGCGCGGGGCATCGCCGAGACCCTGGGTTCATTGTTGCAGGACGACCGGCGGATGCAGCAGGTGGCACAGGCGAATCGCGCCCGGGTCGAAGCCGATGGCGACCGGGCGCAGCAGATGGACCGCATGGCAGCGGTCTACGAGCGGCTGTTGCAGGAGCGGAGCACGGCTGCGCCGGGCCGCCGACCCAAAGCGGCACGCTGAGCGCCATGTCGAGCCCCGTTCCGGGCGTCATGCCCCACCCCGAGGCCGCCCCGACCGCGAGCCCCGACTTGCGCTGGGTCAGCGTCATCGCCCCCTGCCGCAACGAACGCGACCACATCGACGCGTTCTGCACCGACGCGCTGGCGCAGCAGCTGCCGCCGGGCTGGTCGCTGGAGCTGTGCATCGCCGATGGCCAGAGCGACGACGGCACCCGAGGCCGGTTGCAGCAACGCGCGGCCGAAGACCCGCGGCTGCGCTGGATCGACAACCCGGGTCGCATCGTATCGACCGGGCTCAACCGGGCGCTGGCGGACTCGCGTGGCGAAGTGGTGGTGCGGATGGACATCCACACCACCTATGCCGCCGATTACGTGGCGGCCGGCATCGCGGCGCTGGCCGCCACCGGAGCCGACAACGTCGGTGGGCCGTGGCGTGCGGAACCAGCAGACGGCGCTGCTCCGATGCCCACCGCGGTCGCCGCGGCGTTTCAGTCGCGCTGGGTGGCGGGGGGTGCCGACTCGCGCCGCGTTGACCATGCGGGTGAGGTCGACACGGTCTACCTGGGCTGCTGGCCGCGCGACACCTTCGACCGCTTCGGCGGCTTCGACGAAGCGCTGGTGCGCAACCAGGACGACGAACACAACCTGCGCATCCGGCTCGGCGGCGGGCGCGTCTGGCAAACGCCGACGATGCACAGCCGCTACCGGCCCCGCAGTTCGCTGCGGGCTGTGTTCCGCCAGTGGTTCCAGTACGGCTACTGGAAGCCGTTCGTGATCGTCAAGCACCGGCAGCCGGCCGCCGGGCGCCACTTGCTGGTGACCCTGTGGGGGGTGGCGGTGGCGCTGGCGGCGCTGGCAGCGATGCTGGGCGCACCCGCTTGGCCGCTGTGGACGCTGGTGCTCGGCTATGCGGTGGCGGTGGCAGCCGCCACGGTGGCGATCGGCGTCGACACCGGCTTGCCGATGGCGGTGCTGCTGCGAGTGCCGGCAGTGATCGCTGCCACGCATTTTGGCTACGGTCTCGGATCGTGGCCAGGTTGGTGGGACGCGCTGCGAGGGCGTGCAGGGCGCGGGCGATTTGGAGTGCTGACGCGATGACCCGGCCGCTCACGGACCCTGGCACTGCTGCGGACGGTGAAGCTGACGGTGAACCCGCCGCGGAGTTGCGCTTCTCCGAGCCGCAAGCGATGCACGCCCGCTATGCCCGCCGCGCTGCGCTGCCGCCCGGCCGCTACAGCCTGCTCGAGCCAGCGGCGCTGCGCGAACGCCAGGGCCGCCAGCGCGCGCTGGTGCAGCAACTGCTGCGCCATGGCCGCACGGACCTGTCGAGCCTGACGCTGACCGAACTGGGATGCGGGCTTGGTGGCAACCTGCTGGAGCTGTTGCAGCTCGGGTTTCGGCCGCACAACCTGCACGGCATCGAACTGCTGCCCGACCGCCATGCCGCGGCCCGGCAGGTGCTGCCGCCAGCCCTGAGCCTGTGGTTGGGCGACGGCAGCATCGCGCCGGTGTCGCCGCAGAGCCAGGATCTGGTGCTGGTGTCGACGGTGTATTCGTCGGTGCTGGACGATGGCTTTCAGCAGCGTCTGGCCGATGCCACCTGGCGCTGGCTGAAACCGGGCGGGGCGGTGATCGTCTACGACTTTCGCGTCGACAACCCGCGCAATCCGGATGTGCGCGGGGTGCCGGCGTGGCGCTTGCGGGCCCTGTACCCGCAAGGCCGCGCCGAGACTGTCAGCCTGACATTGGCACCGCCGCTGGCCCGCGCTGTGGGCCGCCTGCATCCGGTGTTGATCGGCGCCCTGGCAGGGTTGCCGCCGCTGCGCACCCACCTGTTGGCGTGGATCGCCAAGCCGCGGCAAAGCTAAACTACATACTTCACTACATTGGAGTCGCCATGAAGACCGTCACGGCTGCTGAAGCCAACCGCCAGTTTTCGTCGGTGCTGCGTGAAGTCAGCCAGGGTCAGCGCATTGTTGTCACCTCCAGGGGCAAACCGGTGGCGACGATCGAGCCGCTGCGCCGTGGCAGCACCGGCAACGCTGCCCCCAGCGCAGCCAGACAACGTCTGCTGCAGCACCTGTCGGTGGTGCAGGCGCAAGGCGCACGCGACTGGCAACGGGACGATCTGTACGAGTGATTCGCCGAGATTGACCGATGCTGCTCGCCGCCCTCGACACC
>JBDSMV010000087.1:0-10059 GCA_039915715.1 Rubrivivax sp.
ACCAGCGGCGACAAGCAGGAAGAAACCGAATGGCACCGCATCACCTTCTTCGACCGCATGGCCGAGATCGCCGGTGAGTACCTGAAGAAGGGCCGCTCGGTGTATGTCGAAGGCCGTCTCAAGACCCGCAAGTACACCGACAAGGACGGGGTCGAGAAGTACGCCACCGACATCATCGCCACCGAGATGCAGCTGCTGGGCGGCCGTGAAAGTGGCGGTGGTGGTGCTGGGGGCTACGACGACGACACTGGCTCTTCGCCGTCATCGTCGCCGTCGCCCGCACCGCGCAGTGCCCCGCCGCAGCGCAGTGCGCCGGCGCCGAAGCCGGCAGCCAGCAAGTCGTCGACCGGCTTCGACGACATGGACGACGACATTCCGTTCTGATATCGAATGGAGCCAGGGGCACCGAGTCTCATGGGTCGGGCACGACGAACACCCGACCCTCGCTTCAGAGTCGCACCACCGACTACCGATACCGCCCTCGAAACCTGTTCGGCCTACTTCGCGAACAACTGCGAACGGTCGCGAAAACTCTTGAATTCCAACGCGTTGCCCGACGGGTCGCGGAAGAACATCGTCGCCTGTTCGCCGACCTGACCGGCGAAGCGGATGTAGGGCTCGATGACAAACTTCATGCCCTGCGACGTGAGCCGGTCGGCCAGGGTGTGGAAGTGGTCCCAGTCGAGCACCACGCCGAAGTGCGGCACCGGCACGTCGTGGCCATCGACGGGGTTGTGGTGGCCGTCTGCGCCGGAGTCCGATGGCGGTGCCAGGTGGGCGACGATCTGGTGGCCGAAGAGGTCGAAGTCGATCCACTCGTCGCTGCTGCGGCCTTCGGGGCAGCCCATCAGGCGGCCGTAGAAGTCGCGCGTCTTTGCCAGGTCGCTGACCGGAAAGGCGAGGTGGAACGGGGCGATGGCCGTCCCACTTGTGGGGCCGGTGGTACGCATTGCGGTTGCATTCATGGTCGTCACTCCAGGGTCTTGATCTGCGGATCGTAGAGGCTCTCGTCTGCTTGCAGCAGCGACAGCGGATGGCGGATGCCTGCCCGGTGGTCGAGGATGGAGCGCAGCACCAGCGGGCCGCGGTGGCGCTCGGTGCTGGACTGCAGTTCGTCGATGTCCATCCACACGGTGCGCACGATGCCGGTGTCGAGCGCCCGACCGGCTTCGGGCTCACCGACGCTGCCGCAGATCGCGAAGCGCAGGTAAGTCACGTCTTCGCCGCTGGCCGGGCGGCGAAAGCGCGACAGGTACACGCCCACCAGCGCTTCGGGTTTGAAGACGCGGGCGGTTTCTTCAAGTGCTTCGCGCACCACGCCTTCGATCAGCGACTCGGCCGGGTCCAGGTGACCGGCCGGGTTGTTGAGCCTCAAACCTTCGGGGGTGTGCTCCTCGACCAACAGGTAGCGGCCGTCGCGCTCGATGATGGCGGCGACCGTGACGCTGGGGCTCCAGCGGGTGGGCTGCGCCATTCGTGTCTGGACTCGATTCGCGATGGACTTCGGAGCAGCGCCGGGTTCAGGCCGCTTTCACCTTCAAGCGCCAGGCATGCAGCAGCGGCTCGGTGTAGCCGCTCGGTTGGGTCTCGCCCTTGAACACCAGATCGTGTGCAGCCTGATAAGCCGCGCTGGTGTCGAAGTGCCCGCTCATCGGCCGGTAGGCCTCGTCCCCAGCGTTCTGCCCGTCGACCTTGGCAGCCATGCGCTCGAAGCTGGCGTCGACCTGCTCGGGTGTGACCACGCCGTGGTGCAGCCAGTTGGCGATGTGCTGGCTGCTGATGCGCAGGGTGGCGCGGTCTTCCATCAGCCCCACGTCGTGGATGTCGGGCACCTTGCTGCAGCCCACGCCCTGGTCGATCCAGCGCACCACATAGCCCAGGATGCCCTGGACGTTGTTGTCGACTTCCTGCTGCCGTTCGGCTTCGCTCCAGTTCGCGTCGGCGGCCACCGGCACCGTCAACAGGTCGTCCAGCAACTGACGATCGGTTGCTTCGGCGTTGTCGCCCAGGGCCTGTTCCATCTGCTGCTGCAGCGCCGCCACATCGACCTGGTGGTAGTGCAGCGCATGCAGGGTGGCGGCGGTGGGGCTCGGCACCCAGGCGGTGTTGGCACCGGCCTTGGGGTGGCCGATCTTCTGCTGCAGCATGTCGGCCATCAGGTCGGGCGCGGCCCACATGCCTTTGCCGATCTGTGCCTTGCCGCGCAGGCCGCTGGCCAGGCCGGTGCGCACATTGCTGCGTTCATAGGCGCTGATCCATTCGCTGCTCTTCATGTCGCCCTTGCGGCGCATCGGCCCGGCCAGCATGGCGGTGTGCATCTCGTCGCCGGTGCGGTCCAGGAAGCCGGTGTTGATGAAGGCCACGCGTCCCTTGGCGGCGGCGATGCAGGCCGCCAGGTTGATGCTGGTTCGGCGCTCCTCGTCCATGATGCCGAGCTTGACGGTGTTGGGCTTCAGCCCCAACAAGTGTTCGACGCGGCCGAACAGTTCGTCGGCAAACGCCACCTCGTCGGGGCCGTGCATCTTCGGCTTGACGATGTAGACCGAGCCGGCGCGCGAGTTGACGATCGCTTCTCCGCTCGGCAGCTTGCCGTGGTGCTGCAGGTCGTGCAGCGCGATGGTGGTGGTGACGACCGCGTCGAGGATGCCTTCCGGGATCTCGTGCTTGCCGCCAGGTCCGAAATGCACCGCCGGGTTCGTCATCAGGTGGCCGACATTGCGCACGAACATCAGCGAGCGGCCATGCAGGCTCAAATTGCCTTGACCGTCGGGGGTGCGGTACTCGCGGTCGGGGTTCAAGCCGCGGGTGATGGTCTTGCCACCCTTGTCCAGCGACGCGGTCAGTGTGCCCTTGAGGATGCCGAGCCAGTTGCGATAGCCGAGCACCTTGTCGTCGGCGTCGACCGCGGCCACCGAGTCTTCCAGGTCGAGGATCGTCGACAGCGCGGCTTCCAGCACCAGGTCGGCGACACCCGCCGCGTCGCTCTTGCCGATGGGCGTGCTGCGGTCGATGCGGATGTCCACATGCAAGCCGTTGTGGCGCAGCAGCAGCGACGAAGGCGCATGCGCTTGACCCTGGAAGCCGACGAAAGCCGACGGGTCCGCAAGCCCGGTGGTAACGGCAATGGGCTTGCCGCTGCCGGCGGCAGCCAACGTCACGCGCAACTGCGCGCCTTCGACCGCATAGCCGCTGCTGTCGGCATGGCTGCCTTCGGCCAGTGGCAGCGCCTGATCGAGAAAATCGCGGGCGCGCGCGATCACCTTCGCACCGCGCTTCGGGTTGTAGCCAGGCTGGCCGTCGACGCTGCGTGTGGCGCCGCCGTCTTCGGGCAGCACATCGGTGCCATACAGCGCGTCGTAGAGCGAGCCCCAGCGCGCGTTGGCGGCGTTCAACGCATAGCGGGCGTTCAGGATCGGCACCACCAACTGCGGGCCGGCCTGGCTGGCCAGTTCGGCGTCGACGTTGCGGGTCGTGATCGGCTGCGGCTTCAACTCGGCAGCCGGCTTCAGGTAGCCGATCTTTTGCAGAAAGCCGCGGTAGGCCGCCATGTCGGTGATCGGACCCGGGTGCTGGCGGTGCCAGGTGTCGAGTTCGGTCTGCAGACGGTCACGTTCGACCAGCAATTCGGCATTGCGCGGCGCCAGATCACGGACGATGGCGTCGAAGCCCTTCCAGAAGGCAGCGGCTTCGACGCCGGTGCCGGGCAGCACTTCGTCGTCGATGAAACGGTGCAACACATCGGCGACTTGCAGGTCGTGGACTCGGATGGTCATGGGGCTTGGATCCTCTGCAATGACTGAATGGATGTGGATCGGGGTGCCGTCAGGCGGCAGGCTCGCCGACCAGGGCCAACACGTCCCGCAGGCTGCTGCAAGTGTGGTCAGGCGCGGTGCCCAGCCGTTCCAGCGGCACCCCGGCGCGGTTGACCCACAGGGTGGTGTACCCATACCAGGTGGCGCCGATGGCGTCCCAGCCGTTGCTGCTGACGAACAGGATCTCGCGTGGCGACAGTTTCAGCGCCGCAGGCCCCAGCGCATAGGCCGCCGGGTCGGTCTTGTAGCGGCGGGTTTCGTGAACACTGATCACGTGCGTCAGCAGGTCGGCCAAGCCGGCGCTGTTCACCGAGTCGGCCAGCATCTCCGGGTCGCCATTGCTGAGGATGCCGGTCGGCAGGCCCCGCTGTCGAAGGCCGATCAGCACCTCGCGGTTTTCCGGATAGGCGCTGAGCCGCCGGTATGCATCCATCAGTTGCGCGTCGGCGTCCGGCGTCAGCGCCAGACCGAGCCGGTCGGCTGCGGCTTGCAGGGCCGAGCGGGTCAGCTCGCGGAATGGGCGATAGAAGGGGCTGCCGCAGGGTGCGGGGATGTGCCCTGGGGCGGATTCGACGATTTCATGCGGAGCGCCAAAGGCGGCGCGCCCGCTCATCGACACCAGCCGCGTGTAGTCGATCTGCTTCTCGCGCCACAAGACAGCGAGGCGTTCGCCCTGGCCCGGAAACAGCTGTTCGGCTTGTTTCGCCACGCTGTAGACATCGAACAGCGTGCCGTAGGCATCGAAAAGCACGGCCTTGATCTTCATGGCCTGAATCTATTCGAACTTCGGGCCCGCATGGATACGGGCTCAAAGACGGGCCCACAGACGGGCCCGAAGTCGAAGTCTTGGCGGCTGGCGCCGCCGGGCCGGCTGCCGACCCCGGCGGTCACCGCAAGGCGATCAGCCCTTTGCGGCCATCGCGTCTTTCTCGCACTTGCGAACGAAGCTGGTCTTGGCGGCACCGGCCAGCTTCTTGTCGGCAGCGGCGGTGGTGCAGGCGGCATTGGCCGGGGGTGCCATGTCGCGCTCGCACTTCTTCATGAAGCTGGTCTTGGCCGCGCCGGCCAGCTTCTTCTCGGCCGCCTTGTCGGCGCAGGCGTCGGCTGCATGGGCGTGTCCGGCCACCAGGGTGAAGGCGGCGACGAGCGTGGCGATCAGGGATTTGTTCATGGGAGTCCTCGGTTGGGTTGGTTTTGCGGCTGCCGGCAGCGCGGTCGTGCCCGACTGCACCGGCCGACCCTCAACGCACGAACCTCACGGTGCGATGACCGCGAGAACCCTCGCGCAACGGTCGCTGCGGTTCAAAGGATGCGCCGCGGGTGGGCGATGGCTTCGTGCGCTGCATGCAGTCGTCGCACCAGCACGCCGATGAAGGCCTTGTCGAACAGGTGCCGTGTGCCCAGCGACAGCTGCTCCATCGTCTCGGGGGTGAACGAGACGGTGGTGGCCGGTTGCGACACCAGAACGTCGACGGTGTGGGTGCGCAGCTCGGGGCTGGGCGCCAGGTAGGCCATCTCGCCGACCGAGCTGCCCGCAGCCAGTGCCGCCACCGGTTTGCCGTCGCGGTAGACGTCGACCTGGCCCTGGGTCACGATGTGGATCGAATTGCCCGGGTCGCCTTTGCGAAACAACGCGTGGCCATAGCCGTGGCGCTGCCAGCTGGCCCGGCGCACCACTTCCCACAGTTCGACATCGCCGAAGTCGCGAAAGAACTCCAACGAGCGCAGCAGCGTGAAGCGCTCGGAATCCAGCACCTCCTGCAGCGAGACCCCACTACCGGCGCCCGAACCCGTGCTGCGCCTGGCACTGAGCGCCGACAGCGCCTGCGCGAATTCGTCCCAGGTGGCGGGGCGCAGTTCGCGTTCCTTCGACAGCCCGGCTTCGATCAGCGCCTGCAGTCCGGCCGGCACCCCTTCGCGCAGCTTCGACAGCGGCGGCGCCACGCCGTGGTGGATCTGGTGCATCACCGCCGGTTGCTGCAGCCCGTCGAAGGGGGGCCGCCCCGCCACCAGGTGATACAGCACGGCCGACAGCGAATAGATGTCGGCACGCGCGTCGAGCGTGTCCCCGTCCAGCTGCTCCGGCGACATGTAGGCCAGCGAGCCGACGCGGAAGATCTGGGTGTGCTCGGATCCGGAGTCGAAAACGCTGCCGAAATCGGTCACCTTGACATCGGCGATGCGGTCGCCGTCGGCCACCACCAGCAGGTTGGCGGGTTTGACATCGCGGTGGATCAAGCCCTGGCGGAAACAGTAGCCCAGCGCCATCGCGCATTTGAAGCCGACCTCGACGATCTGTGAGATCGGCAGCAGGCTGTCGGCGCGGCAGTAGCGACGCAGCGTGCCGCCGGCCACGTACTCCATCACCAGGTAGGGCGACTGTTCGTCGGGCACCGCGTCCAGGATCTGCACCACGTTGGGGTGGTTGAGTTGCCCCACCAGCGCGGCTTCGGCCTCGAAGAAACGCTGCTGGAAATGGTGCTCGCGCGAATCCGGCACCAGCGCCGGGCGCACGCGCTTGATCGCCACGTCGTGCCCACGGAACGGGTCGTGGGCCAGAAACACCTCGCTGGTTGATCCTTCGCCCAGTCGGGCCCGCACCTTGTACTTGCCGATCTGCGCCGGAAGGCTGCGGTCGGTGGGGGCCACCGCCTGGCTCAACACCGGCGGCACGGGCAACACCGCTGCGGCAGGCTCCGCCGCGGACAAAGCGCGAGCGGGTGGCACGGTTTCTGAAGCGGCTAGGCGGGACAGTGGCATGTCTGACGTGGGGGTCGGCGGTGCAGGTGCCGGCAGGGGGCGGTGTCTGGCCGATGGTCGCTCGTGACCGCGCACCGCAACCCGCCGAACAGCGGTCGGTCCACGCGCCAGATCGAGCCTTGGTTTCCACCTGCCGACCCCATGGGGCGGGTTGTCGCATGGCCGTCGGAGCCGCAGCAAGCCAAAAGTAGAATCGATCGATGATCCAGATCAAGCAGTCGCTGCGCTCCGCGCTGCAGCACGCGCTCCATGCGGTGGCCGGCGCCGATGCGCCGCCGGCGGCGTTCGAATCCCCGCGTCAAGCCTCGCATGGCGACCTGGCCGTGACGGCGGCGATGGCGCTGGCGCGCAGCCTGAAGCAGAAGCCCCGCGAGATTGCCGACCGCTTGGTGCAGGCGCTGCACCAAGAGCCGGAAGTGCAGCGCTGGGTCGAGGCGATCGAGATCGCCGGCCCCGGCTTCATCAACCTGCGCCTGAAGCCGGCAGCGCGCCAGGCGGTGGTGACCGAGGTGCTGGACGGCGGCACCGGCTTCGGCCGTCAGCGCCCGAGCGGCCGCCGCGTGCTGGTCGAGTTCGTCTCGGCCAACCCCACCGGACCACTGCATGTGGGCCACGGCCGCAATGCGGCGCTTGGCGACTGCATCTGCAACCTGTTGCAGAGCCAGGGCCACGAAGTGCAGCGCGAGTTCTATTACAACGACGCCGGGGTTCAGATCGCCACCCTGGCGGCATCGACGCAGGCGCGGCTGAAAGGCTTCGTCCCGGGCGACGAGAGCTGGCCGCTGGCGGCTTACAACGGCGACTACATCGCCGACATCGCCGCCGACTTCAATGCCGGCAAGACGGTGCAGGCCGATGACCGCAGCTTCACTGCGTCGGGCGACCCCGACGACCTCGACGGCATCCGACAGTTCGCGGTCGCCTACCTGCGTCATGAGCAAGACCTGGATCTGCGCGCCTTCGGAGTGCGCTTCGATCACTACTTCCTGGAGTCGGGCCTCTACAGCAGCGGCCGGGTCGAAGACACCGTCGAGCGCCTGGTCGCATCCGGCAAGACCTTCGAAGAAGGCGGCGCGCTGTGGCTGCGCACCACCGACTATGGCGACGACAAGGACCGTGTGATGCGCAAGTCGGCGGTTGCCGGCTCCGCCTCGGAAGCCAGTCAATTCACGTACTTCGTGCCCGACGTGGCCTACCACGTCGACAAGTTCGACCGTGGCTACACCCAGTGCATCAACGTTCAGGGCAGCGACCACCACGGCACCGTCGCGCGGGTGCGTGCCGGGCTTCAGGCGCTGGCGATCGGCATTCCTTCGGGCTTTCCCGACTACTCGCTCTACAAGATGATCACGGTCATGAGGGGCGGCGAAGAGGTCAAGATCTCCAAGCGTGCCGGCGACTACGTGACGCTGCGCGACCTGATCGACTGGACAAGTCGCGACGCGGTCCGCTTCTTCCTTGCCAGCCGCAAGGCCGACACCGAGTTCACCTTCGACATCGACCTGGCACTGAAGGCCAATGACGAGAACCCGGTCTTCTATGTGCAGTACGCGCATGCCCGCATCTGCTCGGTGCTGTTGCAAGCGCGGTCGCAAGCGCGGTCGCAAGCGCGCTCCCAGGTTCGCGAGCCAGCCGCAGGGAGGGCCGACGAACCGGCCGACGCCCCTGCCGACGCACCCGCTGATCTGTCGCTGCTGACCGCGCCCACCGAGCAAACGTTGTTGCTGAAGCTGGCCGAGTACCCTGAGATGCTGACCCGCGCCGCCGGCGATCTGGCGCCGCACGATGTGGCCTTCTACCTGCGCGATCTGGCGTCGTCGTTCCACAGCTACTACGCGGCCGAACGGTTCCTGGTCGACGATGCGGCGCTGGCCGCCGCGCGCCTGGCGCTGCTGGCCGCGGTGGCGCAAGTGCTGCGCAACGGTCTCGATGTGCTGGGGGTGTCGGCGCCCGAGTCGATGCAACGCGAGGCCGCTGTCGGGGCGGATGCGAAGCCCGCAGCGCCCGCAGTGGCCTCTGTGTCGGAGGTGTCCTGATGGCGCAGCGCAACGGATTCTTCATCGGTCTGGTGGTGGGGCTGCTGGTGGGCCTGGCGCTGGCGCTCGGCGTGGCGCTCTACATCACCAAGGCGCCGATGCCCTTCGTCAACAAGGTGCCGCAACGCACCGCCGAGCAGGACAGCGCCGAGACCGAGCGCAACCGCAACTGGGACCCCAATGCCCCGCTGGGCGGCCGCAACGGCGCGCGTGGCGCCGGTGTGGTGGCGCCTGGCACTGCGCCTGGCACTGCGCCGGGCGCGGCGACCGCTGCCGTGGCGCCTGCGTTGGGAGCCGCCAGTGCTCCCGCGGGCAGCTTCGGCCCTCCCGCGGTGCCACCGCTGCTGCCGCCCCCGGCCTCCGAGCGCCCGACCGCACGCAACCCGGGGCGCATCCTCGCGGCAGGCGCCGACCCCTTCGTCTACTTCGTGCAGGCCGGTGCATACGGTCGCAGCGTCGACGCCGAACAGCAGCGCGCCCGGCTGGCGCTGGCCGGGCAAACTGCGCGCATCACCGAACGCGAGCAGAGCGGTCGTACCGTCTACCGGGTGCGGCTGGGGCCGTTTCCGGGGCGCGACGAAGCCGATGGCCTTCAGGGACGTTTGCAAGACCAGGGCATCGACGCCCAGATCGTTCGGGTGGAAAAGTAGTGTTCTACCCGCGGTGGAACCACAGCGGTCCGGCGTGGGTCCATCGCTGCGGTCACCCCCTCTCACTCTCAAAGGATGTTCATGAAGCGGCGCGATTTTTCTAGGCAATTGGCAGGCGCGGGTCTGGGTTTGGGGCTGGTTTCCAGTCTGGCCCGTGCCCAAGGCACACCGGTCGAAGGGCAGCAGTACGTGCGCCTGCAGACGCCGGCACCGGTGTCGGTGCCGCCCGGCAAGAAGGTGCAGGTGGTCGAGTTCTTCTGGTACGGCTGCCCGCACTGCTATGCGTTCGAGCCGACGCTCGAACCCTGGGCCAAGCGCCTGCCGGCCGACGTGGCGTTCGATCAGGTGCCGGTGGGCTTCATGGCCCCGCACCAGTTGCACCAGAAGCTGTTCTATGCCCTGGAGGACAGTGGTCAACTGGCGGCGCTGCACCGCAAGGTCTTCTATGCCATCCACCAGCAGAACAAGCGCCTCAGCAGTGAAGCCGAGATGGTGGCCTTCATCAACGCCAGTGGTGGCGACGGTGCCAAGTTCAGTGCCGCTTTCTCGTCATTCGGCGTCAATACCAAGGTGGCCCGCGCGCGCCAGCTGACCGAGGCCTACAAGATCGACGGCGTGCCGGCGATCGGCGTCCAGGGCCGCTACTACACGTCGGGCTCGCTGGCTGGCAGCAACGAGCGTGCGTTGCAGGTGGCGGATTTTCTGATCGGCAAGGCGAGAGCGGGTTAGCCCCCACGCTCCCTGACGGTTGCTGCCCTCCGAGGGGGCGCTCACGTGCGGCCCGGCAGAGCCGGTTCCGCG
>JBDSMV010000090.1:0-5558 GCA_039915715.1 Rubrivivax sp.
CGGCCGCGCGCATCAACGCATGGGTGACGCGCGAATGCTCCAGTTGCGGGTGAGCGGCGATGACGACGATCTCGGCCATGGGGTGTGGCCCAGGGTCGGGGCCATCGATGAAGAGCGGGAGCCCAGCGCAGCGATCACCGGGCTTGCCAGGGTGCTGGGAGCGCCAGGCCGCGGCTACCATACCCGACAAAATCGAAGACCACGCGCCGGCGGCACGCTCTGGACACGCCTCGGAGATGTCCAGCGCACGGCCGGATTCGGTGCCCGCATCGGAGGAACCCATGCCCGTGATCGTCGTTGCCAATCCCAAGGGAGGAGCCGGCAAAAGCACCCTGGCAACCAACCTGGCCGGTGGCCTGGCGGCAGCCGGGCACCGCGTGATGTTGGGCGATGTCGACCGGCAACAGTCGTCCAGGCAGTGGTTGGCGCTTCGCCACCCGGGGAACGTCGGCGCTGCTGCTGTCGACGAATCGGCGGAACGACACTCGGGGCCAGCGCCAATTCAGGGCTGGGACATCAAGGCCGACCAGGGGGTTCGACCCCCCAAGGGCATTACCCATGTGGTGCTCGATACCCCCGCCGGTCTGCATGGCAAGAAGCTGGACGCGGTGCTGCGCATCGCCGACCGGGTGCTGATCCCGCTGCAGCCGAGCCTGTTCGACATTCAGGCCACCCATGCCTTCGTCAATCTGCTGCGCCAACACCGCCGGGCCGCCGACCTGAAGCTGGGGTTGGTCGGCATGCGCGTTCGCGAACACACCCGCGCCAACGAGCAATTGCACCAGTACCTGTCGACGTTGTCGGTGCCCGTGGTGGCGTGGTTGCGCGACACCCAGAACTATGTGCAACTGGCAGCCCACGGCCTGACGGTGTGGGATGTGGCACCGAGCCGGGTCGAACGCGACTTGCAACAGTGGCAACCTTTGATGGAGTGGATGCGATGACCGAGCCCATGGGCAAGACGGGTGGTCCGCAGACCGGTCCGCGGCCGACGCAGCATGCAAAGCTCGACGACCTGCGCCCCCTGGTGGGTCAGGAGCTGGGCTGCAGCGACTGGATCACCGTCGACCAGTCGCGCATCGACCGCTTCGCCGAAGCCACCGGTGACCACCAGTGGATTCATGTCGATCCGGCGCGTGCACAAGCCGGCCCCTTCGGCGCCACCGTGGCCCATGGCTTCCTGACCCTGAGCTTGCTGCCGATGCTGTTCGAGCAGGGTTTCTCGATCGGCGATGTGCGCATGGGCATCAACTACGGGCTCAACCGCGTGCGCTTCATGGCACCGGTGCGGGTCGGCAGCCGCCTTCGTGGCCGCTTCAAGCTGCTCGCGTGGGAGCCGCTCGAGGGCGGTGCCCAGCTGGTGACCGAAGCCACGATCGAACTCGAAGGCTCGGCCAAGCCCGCCTGCGTGGCCGAAGCCGTCTCGCGGCGCTTCACATGAACCCCGGACCCATCCGGCTGCGGCGCTTCACGCGGCCGTGGGACGGATCCACCCGCTCGCTGAACCGACCGGACAATCAGCACATTCGATTTGAGCGCTGGGGCGCGGAGATGCCATGAAAGTGCTGCTGGTCGACGATCATCCACTGGTGCTTTCGGCACTGGAAGCCGTGGTGCAGAACATCGGAAGCGACGCCACTGTGGTCGGCGTCGACAGCGCTGCCGCGGCCCGCGCCACGCTGGCGGCCGACCCCGACTTCGACCTGGTGCTGCTGGACCTGTCACTGGGGGACGCCGACGGCTTCGACGTGCTGATCGAGTTTCGCGCGGCCTACCCCGCGGTGCCGGTGGTGGTGGTGTCGGCATCCGACCGCGCCAGCGACGTGATCCGCGCCATCGACAGTGGCGCGATGGGATTCGTCCCCAAGCGGTCCTCGCATGCCGAGCTGCACGAAGCCCTGCGCATGGTGATGACGGGATCGATGTACGTGCCGCCATCGATGTTGGGGTTGGCCTTCGGCCGGCCACTGGACGGTGACGCGGCCGGCCGTGGCTCCGACACCGTGCCCGGTGTGATGCGCGCGGGCATCGACAGCGGCTTCATGCAGGGTGCACCGCTGGGCGACGCGGCGCGGGCCGATGGTCACCAGCAGGTTCATTCGCTTGCCGAGGTCGGGCTGACCCCGCGTCAGGCGGAAGTGCTGTCGCTGCTGCTCAAGGGCCTGCCCAACAAGTTGATCGCGCGCGAGATGAACCTGTCGGTCGAAACCATCAAAGACCATGTGGCCGCCGTGCTGCGCGCGTTGGGTGTCAGTTCGCGCACCCAGGCAGTGCTGGCCGTGAGCCAGATGAACCAGGGCCAGAGCGGCTTCTACGCACGGCGCGCGCCGCCGGTTTGATGCCCGCACCACGGCCGCCGGCCCACCCGCGGGTTGCCGCATCCGCAGCCGCATCTGCAGGGTCTGCAGAGGGCACGGCCAAGCGGTCGGTGGACCACATCCGCGCGCTCTACGTGCAGACCCCGGCTTCGCTGACCGGCAACGCGATCGGGCTGGTGCTGATGGCAACGATCTTCTGGCCACTGGCCGCGCCGGTTGTGCTGCGCACCTGGCTTGCGGCCGGGATATTGCTGTGGGGGCTGCGTCTGCTGCACTGGCTTCGCTTCAGGCGCCACCGCCATGCTGGCGCCTTCACGCTGCAGAAATGGCGCCGCAGCTGGATGGTGCTGGTGCTGGCGCAGGGGGCGATGTGGGGTCTGGCGGTGTGGCTGTTCTGGGGCCTGGGCACGGCCTACCACGGCATCTCGTTGATCCTGATCGTCTACACCTACTGCCTCGGTTCGGTGCAACTGCTGGCCACTCAGGCGGTGGTGTTCCTGAGCTTCATCAGCCTGGTGCTGATCCCGACCATTCTTCGAATCGCAACCGACCACAGCCAGCCCTGGAACCTGCAGCTGGCAATGATCTTGTGCCTGTTGTTTGGCATCACGGTGCTGATGGCGCGCACTTACGGTACCGCGCTGGGCCAGGCGATCACGCTCAAGGCCCGCACTGACGAACTGGCCGAACGGCTGCGTGTCGAGATGAACGAAGCCGACGCCGCCCGCCGCACCGCCGAAGATGCGAGGCGCACTGCCGAAGCGGCCAATCGCGCCAAGACCCAGTTCTTCGGCGCCGCCAGCCACGACCTGCGTCAGCCGCTGCATGCCATGGGGCTGTTCGCCGAAGCCTTGCGCCAGCGCACCCACGACCCCGAAGTGGCTTCGCTGGTCAACAGCATCAATGAATCGGTCGATGCGCTGGAAGGACTGTTCGGTGAGTTGCTGGACATCACGCGCATCGACACAGGGGGCGTCGACATCTACCCGCAGCCGGTGTCGATGAAGGACCTGTTTGCGAGGCTGCGGCTGCACTTCGAACCGGTGGCTTTCGAGAAGGGCCTGATGCTTTCGTTTCGCGGCAGCGGCCACGTGGCACACGCCGATCCGGTGGTGCTCGAACGGATCCTGCGCAACCTGGTCAGCAATGCCATTCGCTACACCGACGACGGGGGGGTGCTGGTCAGCTGCAGGCCCCGCGCAGGCGAGTTGCTGATGCAGGTGTGGGACAGCGGCGTCGGCATCTCGCCGGCCAGCCTGCCGCGCATCTTCGAAGAGTTCTACCAGGTGCAGACCAACCGCCCGCTGCAGGCCCATCAGCGCAAGGGCCTGGGGCTGGGGCTGGCGATCGTGCAACGCCTCTCTTCGTTGATGGGTGCGCCCATCGGCGTGAGATCACGCAGCGGGCAGGGCAGCGTGTTCGAGCTGCGGGTGCCCGCAGGCAAGTTGCCGCGAACCAGCAGCGACACGCCGTCCGGATCGGTCAAGCTGCCGTTGGGGCTGACGCTGCAGCACCGTCTGATCCTGGTGGTGGAAGACGAAGCGGCGGTGCGCGAGGGGTTGGTGGTGCTGCTGCAGGCGTGGGGTGCGCGCGTGGTGTCGATGGACACAGTCGAAGCCGTGACCGACTGGCTTGCCGGCACCGAGGCCGAGCCGCCCGATCTGCTGCTGGTGGACTACCGGCTGCCGCAAGGGCGCACCGGGGTCGAGGCGTTGACGGCGCTGCGGGCCCGTTGGCCCGCGCGGCGCTTGCCGGCGATCCTGATCACGGGCAGCACGTTGGGCGGACACGAAGACGAAGCCGAAGTTCATGACTACCACTTGCTGATCAAGCCGGTACTGCCCAACAAACTGCGCGCAATGATTGCATTCAAACTCGACGTGAGATAAGTCCCCACGCTCGCTTGCGCGCGATCTAGTCGCTTCTCGGAATCGTCGAGGGGACCAGGATGCGGCTGTCGACATTGCGAATGTCGGTGTGGCCGCAAAAGGCCATCGTGATGTCGAGTTCCTTGTGGATGATCTCCAGCGCGCGTGTCACCCCGGCCTGGCCCATCGCCCCCAACCCATACAGAAACGCGCGGCCGATGTAGGTGCCCTTGGCACCGAGCGCCATCGCCTTGAGCACGTCCTGGCCCGAGCGGATGCCGCTGTCCAGATGAACTTCGATTCGCGAACCCACCGCATCGACGATCGCCGGCAGCGCCTCGATGCTCGACTGCGCACCGTCGAGCTGGCGCCCACCGTGGTTCGACACCACCAGTGCATCGGCGCCGCTGTCGGCGGCCAGGCGCGCGTCCTCGGCGTCCATGATGCCTTTCAGAATCAAGCGCCCGCCCCAGCGCTGCTTGATCCATTCGACGTCGCTCCAGTCCAGCTTGGGGTCGAACTGCTCACGGGTCCAGGCACCCAGGCTGGTCATGTCGCTGACACCCTTGGCATGGCCCATCAGGTTGCCGAAGCCATGGCGGCGCGTACCCGCCATTCCCAGGCACCAGCGCGGCTTCGTCATCAGGTTGAGGATGTTGGCGAGTGTCGGTTTGGGCGGCGCCGTGAGGCCATTCTTCAGATCCTTGTGGCGCTGGCCCAGCACCTGCAGGTCCAGCGTCAGCACCAGCGCCGAGCAATTGGCGGCTTTGGCACGGTCCATCAACCGCTCCATGAAATCGCGGTCTCGCATCCAGTACAGCTGAAACCAGAACGGTGCGCCGGTGGCAGCGGCGATGTCTTCGATTGAGCAGATGCTCATCGTCGACAGCGTGAAAGGAACGCCGAATGCGAGAGCCGCCTTGGCGCCCAGGATTTCGCCATCGGCATGCTGCATGCCGGTCAGGCCCGTGGGCGCGATAGCCACCGGCATCGCGACTTCGGTGCCTGCCATGGTCGTGCGCAGGCTGCGGTTGTCCATGTTGACCGCCACTCGCTGGCGCAACTTGATCTTTGCGAAGTCACTCTGGTTCGCGCGGTAGGTGCCTTCGGTCCAGGCGCCGCTGTCGGCGTAGTCGTAGAACATGCGCGGCACGCGTTGTTCGGCCAGGCGGCGCAGGTCTTCGATTTCGGTGATCACGGTCATGCGGGCCCTCCGAGAGCCGGCATGCTACCCAGGTCCGGAGCAGGCGCCGGCATTGGCTGACGGATCGGCGCACCACCCACACCTCAGCGACAAAGAAAAAGCGCGCCCGTTACTGCCAACGGGCGCGCCTTGAACGAAGTCGCTGCTCTCAGCGACCTTGCGCAGATT
>JBDSMV010000091.1:0-5555 GCA_039915715.1 Rubrivivax sp.
CGGCTGCAGACCGAAGGTCGAACGGTGGTGCATGTGGCGCAGAACGGCAAGGTGATCGGGCTGATCGCCATCGCCGACGCCGTGAGGCCGACGGCCAAGGCTGCAGTCGCCAAACTGCGCGAAAGCGGCATCGAGGTCGTGATGCTCACCGGCGACAACGCGGGCACCGCCAAGCGCATCGCCGCCGACCTGGGCATCACCAGCGTGCTGTCCGATGTGTTGCCCGGCCAGAAAGCCGCCAAGATCAAGGAGCTTCAGGCCAACGGCAAGAAGGTCGGCATGGTGGGTGACGGCGTCAACGACGCGCCGGCGCTCACCCAGGCCAATGTGGGCTTCGCTATCGGCGCCGGTACCGACGTGGCGATGGACAGTGCCGACGTCGTGCTGATGAAGAGCGACCCCTACGACATCGTCGGGGCGATCGAGCTGTCGCGCGCGACCTTGCGCAAGATGCACCAGAACCTGTGGTGGGCGGTGGGCTACAACGTGATCGCCTTCCCGCTGGCCGCAGGGGTGCTCTATCCCTTCACGCTGTCGCCCGAGATCGCGGCGTTGTCGATGTCGGGCAGCTCGGCGGTGGTGGCCATCAACGCGCTGCTGCTCAAGCGCACGAAGCTTGCCGGCATCAAGCAGGCCAAGCCCAAAGCCACCGATTCGGCGGCGCCGGCTGGCGCCAAGGCAACCGCATGAAAGGGCAAGTACGGGCCGCTGACCTGGGCCGGGTCGAAGGCAATACTCCTTCATGAACACACCGCAACTTCCAGTGACGACGGCAAGCGTCGTCGCTTCCCCCGACCCCGATTCGATGGAGCTGCTGAACAGCGAGTGCTTCTGCATCAGCCTGGACACCGCCGCGCTGCGCCAGGCGTTGGAGTCCGAGATCGGCCAGCCCGGCCTGTTCGAGTTGATCCAACAACGTTGCCCGTACCTGTTCGCGGCACGGCCCGTCTTTCTGTCGCAGGCGCACATGGCGCGCATGGCCCAGGTGGTGCAGGCCATCGAGTCGGTGGTCGCACTGCCGGCCTATCGCGACGAAGTCCTGGCCGCGGCACCCGCCATCGCGCGCCACGATCCCGGCGGCGCCAAGGGCGTGTTCTTCGGCTACGACTTTCACGCCACCGAAGGCGGCTTCGGGCTCATCGAGATCAACACCAATGCGGGCGGCGCGATGCTCAACGCGGTGCTGGCGCGGGCACAACGTGCGTGTTGCCGGGCGATGGATGGGTTGCAGCCTGCGCCCGCAGTCGCGAGCGAATTCGAAGACAACATCGTGTCGATGTTTCATCGCGAGTGGGCGCTGGGTGGGCACGACCGGCCTTTGCGCAGCATCGCCATCGTCGACGAAAACCCCGTGGAACAGTACCTGTACCCCGAGTTCCTGCTGTTTCAGCGCTTGTTCCAGCGGCACGGACTGCAGGCGGTCGTCGCCGGGCCAACTGAATTCAGCCTGCGTGACGGCGTGCTCTGGCATGGCGATGTGGCCATCGACCTGGTCTACAACCGCCTCACCGACTTCACGTTGGCCGAGCCCGTCAGCGCAACCCTGCGAGCGGCGTACTTGTGCCACGCGACGGTGCTCACACCGCACCCGCAGGCGCATGCGCTGTACGCGGACAAGCGCAACCTGGCCTTGCTCAGTGATGCCACGCAGCTGCAAGCACTGGGCGTGCCGCAGGCCACCCAGGACGTTCTGCTGGCCGGCATTCCCCGCACCGAAATTGTCGAGCCGCAGCATGCCGAGCGCCTGTGGCGCGAGCGGAGGCGCCTCTTTTTCAAACCCTTCGCCGGCTTCGGTGGGCGCGCGGCGTACCGCGGCGACAAGCTCACCCAACGGGTCTGGCAAGAGATCCTTGCCGGTGACTATGTGGCGCAAGCGCTGGTGGCACCCGGCGGGCGGGTGATCTCGAACCAGGAACCCGCGCAAGTGCTCAAGTTCGACCTGCGCGACTATGCCTACGACGGCCACGTGCAATGGGTGGCGGCGCGTTTGTACCAGGGTCAGACAACGAACTTCCGCACCCCCGGTGGCGGTTTCGCCCCGGTGTACGAAGGACCGGCTGAAGGGCATGCCGGTTGGCCGTCTGAAGCTTGCACGCCGGCTGCGCATGAAAGCCGCGTGTTCTTGCTGGGTCAGGACGAAGTGCAGTCGCTGGCGCACGACCGCTATGTCGCGCTGGTCCGCGGCGAAGCGGCAGCAGCCGAATTTGCCGGCCGTCGGTTCATCCTGGTCGACTGGTTTCTGCGCCTGGCCTGCGGCCAGCCCGACGCTGTGGTCAATGAAACCTGCAGTTGGTTGGTGTTCGATGCGCACGGTCTGCTGGACGTGGCCGCGGCCCATGCGATCGACGCCGAAGCGGCCCCGACGCAGATCCAGTGGGCGCAGGTTCGCGCACTGGTGTTCCCCAACGTTCGTCCAAGCACCGGCACAGAGTTCACGCCATGAGCCTCGCGTGGAGTTCCAGGTCGAGCGATCCCACCGCCGGCAAGAGCGACCTGTTGGTGGTGCTGTTCGAAGGGATCCATCCGTCGGCCGTCGAGGCACTGCGGCACGACGACTACACGCCCGTCACCCACGCCAATCGCTGACCGACTTCGGATTGCACGCGGCGCTGGCCGATGCGAGCTTTTCTGGGAATGCGCTCGCGCACGCAGCCAACCGAAGACGTTCTGCCTGCACGACAGGCCGAGCTGCGCGCGGCCGAACAGCTGTTTGGGTGCGGGGTCGACCCGTTCGTCTTCGTCGCCCTGCGCCACGATGCGGCACTGGTCCCGTTGCTTGAGGACTGAGGCCGGCCCCTGGACGCCGGCAGCCGCGCCGAGCTCAGACCGTGCGGCGCCTTGATGCCCAACCGTCGGCGCCGACCCCGATCAGGAGCAGTGCCAACGAGCCGGGTTCCGGAACCGCGCTGATCCCGGCAGCGATGGCCAGCGGCGACAGCGGGATCGCCGGGTCACCGACGAAGACTTCCGCAAATCCGTTCGTGACCGAGAACGGCCCCTTGCCAGCAGCGAAACCGGCCGTTTAGCCAAACCCGGAGACCGTCGCGTCGAGCGCCACGCCGTCCAGATCACCGACGGCGCGCCAGACCACCGATGTGGCATTGCTGAGGCCAAACGGGTTCGCTGCGCTGAATGCGAAGCTCCACAAGCGCTGACAACCCACTCTTTATCATTGAACTGCTCTCGATGTGCCGGCAAGGCGAATGCTTTGCACCGGTGTGATTCGGCGCACCGGCCAGATCGCCCGCGACGCTAGAGCCACTGGTTTCGAGAGTCAATCCCGTGCCCACGGGCCGCTCGGTCAATCGCCGCCCGCGTCGTGCACCTTGTCACTGTTGCTCGAACTGCGCGACCCCTTGAGGTGCATTTCGATGTCGCCGGGACTGGTGCCGACGGCCTCGATCGCGTCGCGCACCTGCGATTCGGTGACATCGAACTCGGTGGCCCATTCGGCAATCTGCTGGGGGCTGGGTTGTTGTTCGCTCATGGAGTCGGTCCTATTCTTGGCAGGAGCCTGCATTGTTCAACGGCTGCAACGGCCCTGTTCGGGTGCGGCCACCCGATCGGTCTGCCAGAGCGCCACCAGCGCCCCCGCCCACAACGCCACGGCCGAAAACCACAATCCATGCTCCAGCCCACCGGGCCCGTCGGCGATCCAGCCGACCACGGTCGGCCCGACGACTTGCCCGGCTGCGAAGACCGTCGTGAAGGCGCTGATCGCGGTCGCCCAGGCCGCCGCGTCGAGCGTTCGACGCACCAGCGCGGTGGTCGATGCCACCACCGACAGGAACACGCCGCCGAACAACAGACCGGAGCCGAGCAGCCACGGCCACGAAGCGGTCAGCGCAGGAACCACGACTGCTGTGCCAAGCAGGCCGTTGAGCAGCGCCAGGGCCCTGCCGCCGGGTGCACGGTCGAGCAGCCCGGCCCAGATCCGCGACGACGCCATCACCGCCACGTCGAGCAGCGCATAGAACCCGGTGATCGCTGCCGGTGCCGAGCCTTGATCCTTCAAGAGCGCAATCACAAAAGTCATGTAGCCGATGTAGCCCGCGCCGAACAACCCGTAAGCGACCAGCGCCGGCGCAAACGCGCGCCAGCGAAACAGTGGCCTGGTCTCGCTTGCGACAGCATCGACATCGACATCGACATCGACATCGACATCGACATCGATATCGCGTTTGGGCATGGCGGCCGCGAGGACCGCCGCTTCCTGCCGTTCCAGCACCCGCACCGGCCAGCGCAATCCGGCGCTGGCCGCCAGGCAAACGCCGGCCAGCACCCACCACGACCACGCCCACCCGTGCGGCACCGCGTGGGCCGCGGTCAGCAGCAGCGGCACCAGCAACGCCGACCCCAGAATTCCGAGTCCGACTCCGCCGTAAAACAGCCCGAGTACCAACCCGCCCCGGGCCGGCTCACGCGCTGCCAGGCGCGCCGCCAGCAAGCCGCCGGTGATGAACACGAACGCGCTTGCGACCCCCGCGAGCAGGCGCTGCGTCAGGAGGGGTGCGGCCTGGATGAAGAAGCCGCTCAAGCCCATGAAGGCGCTGGCCAGTACCGAGCCCCCGATCAACAAGCGCCCCGCGCCAAACCGGCGCACGAGCCAGGGCGTTGCCAGCGCGCCCAGCAGATAGCCGAGCGCGTTGACCGTGTTCATGGCCCCGGCAAGGGTGTAGGACCAACCGAGGTCGGCACGCATCGGCGGCAGCAGCAGGCCATAGGCAAAGCGCGTGATGCCCAGCGACACCGTTGCGGCCAGCGACAGCACCGCTGCCAGCGTCAGGGCAGAAGGGCCATCGGCTGCTGCATGCGCTGCAGCCCCGGTCATGGCTGAGAACTCGCGGGTGCGACGTCGGCGAGCCATGGCTTCGATTCTGGCGCAACGTCGCCCGATGCCTGTCGCGCAGAATGGTCCACCATCCCAGCCATGCCCACCGCGATGAACACCGACACATTGATCGCCACCGCCTGTGCGTTGGTGGCGCGCGGCAAGGGCCTGCTGGCGATGGATGAGAGCACCGGCACCATCGGCAAGCGCTTCGACGCCCACGGCATCGCGCAGACCGAAGCCATGCGACGCGCCTGGCGCGAGTTGCTGATCGACACCCCCGGGCTCGGCCACGCCATCAGCGGCGCCATCCTCCACGACGAAACCATCCGCCAAAGCACCCAGGCCGGAAAGCCGTTCGTGGGCGTGCTGGCCGAGGCCGGCATCGTGCCGGGCATCAAGGTCGACGCCGGCACCAGCGCGCTGGCACTGCACGACGGCGAAACGGTCACCGAAGGCCTCGACGGTCTGGGCCAACGGCTGACCGAGTACGCCGCCATGGGGGCGCGATTCGCCAAGTGGCGCGCGGTGCTGCGCATTGACGCCGGTGGGCTGCCGTCGTCGGCCTGCATTGCCGCCAATGCCGATGCGCTGGCACGCTATGCCGCGTTGTGTCAGCAAGCCGGCCTGGTGCCGATCGTCGAGCCCGAAGTGCTAGCCGATGGCGACCACACGCTGCAGCGTTGCGAGGCGGTCACCACCGAAGTGCTGCACCAGGTCTTCG
>JBDSMV010000187.1:0-10633 GCA_039915715.1 Rubrivivax sp.
GCATCCCGTTCTCCGAGTACGACACGGTGTTCCTGGGGCTCGGCTACTTCAAGACTGTCGAGGTCGAAACCAGCGAAGTCGCCGGCGCGCCCGACCAGGTCGATCTGGTGGTCAACGTCGAAGAGAAGCCGACCGGCAATCTGCTGGTGGGCGCCGGCTATTCGAATGCCGAGAAATTCACCTTCACCGCGTCGGTGCGGCAAGAGAACGTTTTCGGCTCGGGCAATTACCTCGGCATCGAGGTCAACACCAGCCGCTACAACCGCACCCTGGTGGTCAGCACCGTGGACCCGTACTGGACCGTCGACGGTATCTCGCGCGCCATCGACGTCTTCTACCGGACCAGCCGCCCCATCAACAGCCTGGGTGATTCTTATGACCTGAAGACCCCGGGTGCGACGGTGCGCTTCGGCATCCCGTTCTCCGAGTACGACACGGTGTTCCTGGGGCTCGGCTACGAGCGCACCGAGATCAGCACTTCGGCCGGCATTCCGCTGTCTTACCTGAACTACCGCGTGTTGTACGGCGCCAAGACCGACAGCTTCCCGCTCACCATCGGCTGGGCGCGCGACGCCCGCGACAGCGTGCTGGTGCCGACCGCCGGTCGCTATTCGCGTGTCAACTTCGAATGGGCGTTTGCTGGCGACGTTCGCTACCTGCGCACCAACCTGCAGCACCAGGAGTACTGGCAACTGCCCTACCGGATGTCGCTGGGGGTCAATGCCGAACTCGGCCTGGGGCAGGGCCTGGGCGGCAAGCCGTATCCCGTGTTCAAGAACTTCTACGGCGGCGGCCTGGGCACGGTGCGGGGGTTCGAGCAGGGGTCGCTGGGCGTGGTCGATCCCACGGGGGCCTACATCGGCGGCGCCAAGCGGCTCAACGTCAACAGCGAACTGTACTTTCCGGTGCCAGGCACCGGCAACGACAAGTCGCTGCGAATCTTCGCCTTTGCCGATGCCGGCAACGTGTGGCGCGAAGACGAGAAAGTCGAGGTCAATTCGCTGCGCGCGTCGGTTGGTCTCGGTCTGTCATGGATTTCCCCGGTGGGCCCGCTGAAGCTCAGCTACGGCAAGCCGGTGCGCTCGCAGCGCAACGATAGAATCCAACGTTTCCAATTCCAGATCGGGACTGCCTTCTGATGAAGCGATTTCCCTCCCATTGGCTGGCAACTGCCGCACTGTGCTTCGTGACAGTGGCGCCAGCAGCCGCGCAGGAACTGAAGATCGGCTATGTCAACAGCGAGCGCGTGCTGCGGGAAGCCAGCCCTGCGAAGAGCGCGCAGGCCAAGCTCGAGACCGAATTCAGCAAGCGCGAACGCGAGTTGAACGACTCCGCAGGACGACTCAAGACTGCTGCCGACAAGCTCGAAAAGGAAGCGCCGACGCTGTCTGAGTCCGAGCGCAGCCGCCGCCAGCGCGAACTGGTCGAACAGGACCGCGACCTGCAGCGCAAGCGGCGCGAGTTCCAGGAAGACCTGAACCAGCGCCGCAACGAAGAGTTGGCCGGCGTGGTCGAACGCGCCAACCGCGTCATCAAGCAGATCTTCGACAACGAGAAGTACGACGTGATCCTGCAGGAGGCGATCTTCGCCAGCTCGCGCGTCGACATCACCGACAAGGTGATCAAGTTGCTGAACGCGGCGCCCGCCGGCCCCGGCAAGTAAGCCTGCAGGGCGCGCAGTGACGGTGCGCGCGCGGCTGGCCGACCTGAGCCAGCGTCTGGGGGGTGAACTGATCGGTGACCCGACGTCGGTGGTCAGCCGCATCGGGCCGCTGGAGTCTGCCGGGCCTGACACCCTCTGCTTCATCTCGGATGTGCGCTACGCGGCGTTGCTGGACACGACCCGTGCCGGTTGTGTGATCGTTCCCCCCGCGCTGCGTGACCGCGCCGCAGCCCGCGGCGCAGCGATCGTTTGCAGCGATCCGCATCTGGCCTATGCGCGACTGTCGCAGTGGTGGGTGTTGCAGCAGCGCGCCGCACCCGTGGCGGGTGTGCATCCCCTTGCGATGGTCGAACCCGGCGCGCAGATCGACCCCACGGCCAGCATCGGCGCGTTCGCCTTCGTCGGCCAAGGTGCGGTGATCGGTGCGCGCGCCGTGTTGTCGGCGCATGCCATGGTCGGTGCGGGTGCGGCGATCGGCAGCGGCAGCTGGCTCAAGCCGCGCGCCAGCCTGCTGGACGATTGCCGCATCGGTGAGCGCTGCATCCTGCACCCCGGTGCAGTGGTCGGCGGTGACGGCTTCGGCTTCGCGCCCGATGACGGGCAGTGGGTCAAGATCGAGCAGTTGGGTCGGGTCGTGATCGGCGACGACACCGAGATCGGCTCCAACACCTGCGTCGACCGGGGCGCCCTGGACGACACGGTGATCGGCAACGGCGTCAAGATCGACAACCTGGTGCAGATCGCGCACAACGTGCACATCGGCGACCACACCGCGATGGCGGCCTGCACCGGCATCGCGGGCAGCACCCGCATCGGCCGCCACTGCACGTTCGGCGGTGCGGCGATGGTGGTGGGGCACATAGCGATCGCCGACCATGTGCACATCAGCGGCGGCGCACTGGTGTCGCGCTCGATCCGCAAGCCGGGCCTCTACAGCGGCTCTTTCCCCATCGATGACAATGCGTCGTGGGAAAAGAACGCCGCCACGCTGCGTCAGTTGCACAGCTTGCGAAACCGTCTTCGGGCGCTCGAACAAGCGCCTGCTGCAGCTCCGTCGGCACCTGCTTCTAGTGCTGCGCAGTTGCCCTGACCACTTCGATCGACCGGCGGCCAAGGAACGTCGACACATGATCCCGAAGCACCCACCCGAGATGGACATCCAACGCATCCTGCGCATGCTGCCGCACCGCTATCCGATCCTTCTGGTGGACCGGGTGCTCGAGCTGGAGAAGCGGGTGCGCATCAAGGCGCTGAAGAACGTGACCATCAACGAACCGTATTTCGTCGGCCACTTCCCGGCTCGGCCGGTGATGCCGGGCGTGATGATTCTGGAAGCGCTGGCGCAGGCCGCGGCGCTGCTGTCCTTCGAATCGATGGAGAGCGAGCCGGAACCCGACATGGTCGTGTACTTCGTGGGCATCGACAACGCGCGCTTCAAGCGCCCGGTGGGCCCCGGCGACCAGTTGGTCCTGCATGCCGAGATCGACCGCGCCAAGTCCGGCATCTACCGCTACAAGACCTGGGCCACGGTCGACGATCAGCTGGCCGCTGAAGCGCTGCTGATGTGCACGATGCGCCGGGTCGAGAACGGCGGCTGAAGCGATGGCGACGGTGCATGCCAGCGCAGTCGTCGATGCGCGTGCGGAACTCGCCTCGACGGTCAGCATCGGGCCGTACGCGGTGATCGGTGCCGGTGTGCGCATCGGCGAAGGCACTCGCGTCGGCTCGCACTGCACGATCGAGGGGCCGACGACGATCGGCCGCGACAACCGCATTCATGCCCATGCCTCACTGGGCGGTGAACCGCAGGACATGAAGTACCGTGGCGAGCCCACCGAGTTGTTGATCGGCGATGGCAACACCATCTTCGAGTTCTGCACGGTCAGCCGCGGCACCGTGCAAGACGGTGGCACGACGCGCGTCGGCGACCGCAACTGGATCATGGCCTACGCCCATGTGGCCCACGACGTGCAACTGGGCAGCGACGCGGTGCTCGCCAACAACGCCACGCTGGCAGGACATGTGCAGGTCGGCGACTGGGCGATCATCGGCGGGCTGACGGGCGTGCACCAGTTCTGCAAGGTTGGCGCCCATGTGATGACCGGCTTCCAGAGCCATGTGAGCCAGGACATACCGCCTTTCATGACGGTGGCCGGCAACCCGTTGGCCGTGCACGGCGTCAATGGCGAAGGACTGCGACGCAGAGGTTTCTCACGCGCGCGCATCGCTGCCATCAAGCAGATGCACCGGCTGCTCTACCGCGAAGGTTCGACGCTGGCGGCGGCCATCGAGGCGATTGCCTGCCTGAGAGCGGATGCTGTCGAATGCGGAGGCCAGAGTGTGGAGCAGGACCGTGGCGACATCGATGCCGACCGCCAAATGCTGCTGGACTTTCTGGCCAGCTCCACGCGCGGCATTGCGCGTTAGCCGGCAAGCCGGGCGGCAGCGTGCAGCTTGCGATGGTGGCCGGAGAGACCTCGGGCGATCTGCTGGCCGGCCTGCTGTTGCAGGGTCTGCGAGAGCGCTGGCCCGCTTTGCGCAGCGCTGGCATCGGCGGCCCGCGCATGCAGGCGGAAGGCTTCGAGCCGTGGTGGCCGCACGAGAAGTTGGCGGTGCGCGGCTACATCGAGGTGCTTCGCCACTACCGCGAAATCGCGTCGATCCGCGACGCGCTGGTCCGGCGTCTGCTGGGTGACCGGCCCGACCTGTTCATCGGCGTCGACGTGCCCGACTTCAACCTTGGGGTGCAAGCCCGGCTCAAGCGGGCCGGCATCAAGACGGTGCAGTTCGTGTGCCCGTCGATCTGGGCCTGGCGGTCCGGCCGCGCCCGCACCATGGCGGCCAGCTGCGACCATGTGCTGTGTCTGTTTCCGTTCGAGCCGGCGTTGCTGCATGCGCATGGCGTGGCCGCCACCTTCGTGGGGCACCCGTTGGCCGCCGAGATTCCGGTGCAGACACCGCGTGCGGCGGCGCGGGCGGCGCTCGGTCTGGGCGCAGACGAGCTGGTGATTGCGTTGTTGCCCGGTAGCCGCCGGGGCGAGATCACTGCGATCGCCCCGACGTTTCTGCGAACCGCTGCGTTGTTGCAGCAACAGCGCCCCGATTTGAAGTTCGTGCTGCCAGCGGTGCGGGGCATGGGTCCATTGCTGCAATCGCTGTCGCAGCAGCATGCGCCGGAGCTTTCGCTGCAGTTGCTGGACGGTCGTTCGCACGAGGCGTTGGCGGCCTGCGATCTGACCCTGATCGCCAGCGGCACCGCCACGCTGGAAGCGGCGCTGTTCAAGCGGCCGATGGTGATCGGCTACAAGATGAACCTGTTGACCTACCGGTTGATGAAGCCGATGCAGATGCAGCCTTGGGTGGGCCTGCCCAACATCCTGTGCGGTGAGTTCGTGGTGCCCGAGCGCCTGCAGTCCGAATGCGTGCCCGAGGTGTTGGTGGGCGATGTGCTGAGGCTGCTGGACGACCGCGCCGCTGCCGAGCGCATCGGCCAGCGCTTCGCCGATCTCCACCATCTGTTGCGCCGCGACACCGCGCGGCTGGCCAGCGATGCCATCGCGCAGGTCCTTCAGACTTGAGCAGCTCGGCCCGGGCTGGGGCGCCCCTGGCCTGGTGGCCGGGGTTGACGAAGCCGGGCGTGGCCCGCTGGCCGGGCCGGTGCTGGCGGCCGCGGTGATCCTGGACCCCCGCAAGCCGGTGCGGGGCCTGACCGACTCCAAGCTGCTGTCGCCGCGCCGGCGCGAAGCGCTGCGTGAGGAGATCCTGGCCAACGCCTTGTGTTGCAGTGTGGCCAGCGCCAGCGTCGAGGAGATCGACACGCTCAACATCCTGCAGGCGACGATGTTGGCCATGCAGCGAGCCGTGCAGGGATTGCGGCTGCCGCCGCACCGTGTGGTCGTCGACGGCAACCGCACGCCGGTGCTGCGCATGCCGGTGGCGGCGCTGGTGAACGGCGACCTGCGCATGGCCGCGATCTCGGCCGCGTCGATCCTGGCCAAGGTCGAGCGCGACCGACTGTGCCAAACCCTTCACGAGCAGCACCCGGCTTACGGCTTTGCGGCGCACAAAGGCTACTCGACCCGCGCGCACCTGGTGGCGCTGCAGCTGCACGGTCCCTGCGACGCGCACCGCCGCACCTTCGCGCCGGTGAGACTGGCGTTGGTGGCATCGCTGCTGAAATCGAGCGGATGAGCGGTGCCACCTTCATCGAGTCGCGCACCAACCCGCTGATCGTGCGGTTGCGCAGGCTGGCACAGGATGCGACCGCCTACCGACGCGACTCGCAGGTGTGGATCGAGGGCGAGCACCTCTGCAGCGCGTGGCGCGCCCACGGGGGACAAGTGTCGCAGGCCGTAGTCACCGACTCGGCGTGGGCCGAAGATGCCACGCTCCGCGCCCTTGCTGTCGGTGCCCGACACACAGCGGTAGTGCCGGCCGCACTCTTCAAGAGCCTGAGTGCGCTGGGGTCGCCTGCCCGGCTCGGGTTCCTGGTCGAGCTCCCTTCGCCTGCCAGCCTCGACCCGCATGTCGCGACCGTGGTTCTCGACCGCTTGCAGGACGCCGGCAACGTCGGCAGCATCCTGCGCAGCGCGGCGGCGTTCGGCACGCTGCAGGTGCTGGCGATCAAGGGCAGCGCCGGGTTGTGGTCGCCCAAGGTGCTTCGCGCTGGCATGGGTGCGCACTTTGGTCTGCGCTTGGTCGAAGGGCTGGACCCATCCGACCTGGATGCGCTTCAAGTGCCGTTGGTGGCCACCAGTTCGCATGAAGGACACGACCTGCCTCGCGCCCCCATTCCCGAGCCCTGCGCCTGGGTGCTGGGGAATGAAGGGCAGGGCGTCAGCGAAGACCTGCTGCAGCGGTGCCAACTGCGGGTGCGCATCCCGCAGCCGGGTGGAGAGGAGTCGCTGAACGTGGCGGCTGCAGCGGCGGTGTGTCTTTACGAAAGCGCCCGCCAGTCACTGCGCACGGCTCAGTAGATCAGCCGGTCGGGTCGCAGGTCGCGCAGGATCGTGGTGGCGATCTCTTCGATCGACTTGTGGGTCGACGACAGCCACGCGATGGTCGAGCGCCGCATCATCGTCTCGGCTTCCGACACTTCGTAGCGGCAGTTTTCGATCGCCGCATAACGGCTGCCCGGGCGGCGTTCGTTGCGGATCTGCGCCAGCCGCGTGGGATCGATCGTGAGGCCGAAGCACTTGCCCTTGTACGGCCCCAAAGCCGAAGGCAGGTGACCGCGTTCGAAGTCCTCCGGGATCAGCGGGTAGTTGGCGGCCTTGATGCCATGTTGCATCGCCAGGTACAGCGAGGTCGGCGTCTTGCCACTGCGGCTGACTCCCACCAGGATCACGTCGGCCACGTCCAGGTTCAGCGACGACTGCCCGTCGTCGTGCGCCAGCGAGAAGTTGATGGCTTCGATGCGGTCGTTGTATTCGCGGCTTTCGCTCGCGTCCGAGAAGCGCCCCACCCGGTGGCTGCTCTTGACGCCGAATTCCTGTTCCAGCGGCTCGACGAACGTCCGGAACATGTCCAGCACCAGCGCATGGCAGGACTGGCTGGTGACGATGTCGCGCACTTCATCGTCGACCAGGGTGATGAAGGCGATCGGCCGGCGCCCTTCGCGCTGGGCGGTGTCGTTGATCTCTTCGACCACGCCCAGAGCCTTCTCGACGGTGTCGACGAAGGGCCGCCGGATGTGCCGCTTGCGCGACGGAAATTGCGCCAGGATCGAGTTGCCGAAGGTTTCCGCGGTGATGCCGGTGCCGTCCGAGACAAAGAACACGGTGCATTCAGGCATGGCTCAGGCGTCGCGGACAAGCCGGCTTCGGCGGTGCGCCATCATAGGGACGATCTCCTTAAACTCGATTGATTCCCTGCGTCGCCGAGCCTGTCAGCCTCCGTCAGCCCTTGTCAGCGACTCGCAGCCCGTGCCAGTCGCCCTTCGGCGCCGCCGCGCACGCACCGTCTTTACTCACTTCAGCAGCCCTCACCATGAACCCAAACCCGCTCGCGACCGCCTGGGTCGCACCTTTCGAGCAGTTGCGCATGACCGACGTGGACTCGGTCGGCGGCAAGAACTCGTCGTTGGGCGAGATGATCAGCCAACTGGCGGCGAAGGGCGTGCGCGTGCCCGGTGGCTTTGCCACCACCGCCCATGCCTATCGGCAATTTCTCAAGCACGGCGGCCTGGCCGGCCGCATCGCAGACAAGCTGAGCACCTTGAACACCGACGACGTGCGTGCACTGGCCGATGCCGGTTCACAGATCCGTCGCTGGGTGATCGAAACTCCGCTGCCGCCCGAACTGGAAGCCGCCATCCGCGAACAGTTCACGCGCCTGTCCGCAGGCGGCAGCGGTGAAGCCAGTTTTGCCGTGCGCTCGTCGGCCACCGCCGAAGACCTGCCCGACGCGTCGTTCGCGGGCCAACAGGAAAGCTACCTGAACGTGCGCGGCATCGACGACGTTCTGTACCGGATCAGGGAAGTGTTCGCCTCGCTCTACAACGACCGCGCCATCAGCTACCGGGTGCACAAAGGCTTTGCCCATGCCGACGTGGCGCTGTCGGCTGGCGTGCAGCGCATGGTGCGCTCGGACCTGGGGTCCGCCGGCGTGATGTTCACGATCGACACCGAGTCTGGCTTCTCCGACGTGGTCTTCATCACCTCGAGCTACGGACTCGGTGAGTTGGTGGTGCAGGGCGCTGTCAACCCCGATGAGTTCTATGTCCACAAGCCGACGCTGGCGCGTGGCCGATTTGCCGTGCTGCGCCGCGGGTTGGGCTCCAAGCTGCAGCGCATGGAGTTCGCGCCGCACGCGGAGCAAGGTGCGGATGCCAGACTCGTGCACACCATCGACACGCCCCCTGAGCAGCGCAACCGCTACTCGCTGACCGACGATGACGTGACTGAACTCGCCCGGTACGCGATGACCATCGAAGCCCACTACGGCCGGCCGATGGACATCGAATGGGGCAAGGATGGCATCGACGGCAAGCTCTACATCCTGCAGGCGCGCCCCGAAACGGTGAAGAGCCAGATGAGCGGCAAGGTCGAACAGCGCTTCAAGTTGAAGGGCGACCGCAGCAAGAACATGGTGCTGGCCGAAGGCCGTGCCATCGGTCAGAAGATCGGAACCGGACCGGTGCGGCTGGTCACCAGCACCGCCGAGATGGAGCGCGTGCAGCCCGGTGATGTGCTGGTCACCGACATGACCGATCCGAACTGGGAACCAGTGATGAAGCGCGCCGGTGCCATCGTCACCAACCGCGGCGGGCGTACCTGCCATGCGGCGATCATCGCCCGCGAACTCGGGATCCCTGCGGTGGTGGGCTGCGGGGACGCTACCCGCAAGCTGCAGGAGAACGCACTGGTGACGGTGTCGTGTGCCGAAGGCGACACTGGTTATGTCTACGACGGCCTGCTGGAAACCGAGGTCAGTGATGTCGTGCGCGGCGAAATGCCGTACTGCCCGATCAAGATCATGATGAACATCGGCAACCCGCAACTGGCTTTCGATTTCGCGCAGATGCCGAATTCAGGAGTCGGCCTTGCGCGTCTCGAATTCATCATCAACAACAACATCGGTGTCCATCCAAAAGCGATCCTCGACTATCCGAACATCGACGCCGACCTGAAGAAGGCGGTCGAATCGGTGGCGCGGGGTCATGCGTCGCCGCGGGCCTTCTATGTCGACAAGCTGTGCGAAGGCATCGCCACCATCGCCGGTGCCTTCTGGCCCAAGCCCGTGATCGTTCGCCTGTCTGATTTCAAGAGCAACGAGTACCGCAAGCTGATCGGCGGCGCCCGCTACGAGCCTGACGAAGAGAACCCGATGCTTGGCTTCCGCGGTGCCAGCCGCTACATCAGCGGCGACTTCAGCGATGCTTTCGCGATGGAATGCGAAGCGCTCAAGCGGGTGCGGGTCGACATGGGCCTCGACAACATCGAAATCATGGTGCCTTTCGTGCGCACCGTGAAGCAGGCCGAGCGCGTGGTGGCCATGCTGGCCGAGCGTGGTCTGAAGCGCGGCGTGGACGGCTTGAAGGTCATCATGATGTGCGAGGTGCCCAGCAACGCGATCCTGGCCGAGCAATTCCTGGAGCACTTCGACGGCATGTCGATCGGCAGCAACGACCTGACGCAGTTGACCCTCGGCCTCGACCGCGATTCGGGGATCGAGCAGTTGGCCGGCGACTTCGACGAACGCGACCCTGCGGTCAAGGCGCTGATCTCGCGCGCCATCGCCGCCTGCCGCGCCACTGGCAAGTACGTGGGCATCTGCGGGCAGGGTCCCAGCGACCATCCAGACTTCGCCGACTGGCTGGCCAAGGAAGGCATCGTCTCGATCTCGCTCAACCCCGACACGGTGGTCGAAACCTGGAAGCGGCTGGCTGCCGGCTGAGCCGCAACAGCCGGCCTCGGCAGCGGATCGTGTTCAGGGGGCCGACTGCCGTATGGCGCACCACCCGCTGGCTGACCGCGGCGCTGCTCGCGGTATGGCTTTCAACGACGCTGGCGGTGGTGTGGTTCGCACGTGATCTGCAGTCGTTCAGCGTACTTGGATTTCCCGCCGGCTACTGGGGCGCTGCCGCCGGGGCGCTGCTGGTCTACCTGTCGATCGTGCTGGTGTATGCCTGGCTGATGGACCGGATCGAGCATCGGCCACGGGCAGAACCAGATTCGGCGACTTCCGTGGATTCGAGGTGAGACCGCGCGCCCTCGCAGTTCTGTTCGTTGGCCTGTTCGCGTCGCTGATCGCGGCGATGGCCGCGGCCGAAGCGCTGGGGTTGCCGCGCAGCTGGATCGGTGCCGGTTTTCTGGTGGCCACCGTGGGGGCCTATGCGGGCATCGGCTTCCTGGCTCGCACCGCCAGCGAGTCGGAGTACTTCGTCGCCGGTCGCCGCGTGCCGGCAGCGATCAACGGCGTGGCGACGGCAGCCGACTGGATGTCGGCAGCGTCCTTCATCGGCACCGC
>JBDSMV010000198.1:0-2670 GCA_039915715.1 Rubrivivax sp.
CGTGTCCATGGTTGCAGCTCCGTTGATGAACGAGGCGGATCGCCTCGATCAACAACTTCGCAGAACCAGCGCGATGACGAAACACCACACTGGCGCCGAAGCGCCTACCGCGATAGCGGTTTAGTCCTGCGACCCTGAGGCGACATCCATGGTCTTGGATTTTGCTGCCGCAAAGCGGCCGGTCGAGTTGGCAAGGCGGCATGATCTGGGTGGTGGGTCGTTCCCCTCCTGATTGCTTGGCAGGCCAGACTACCCGCCGATCAAACGGCTCGAGCAATCGGGCCGCCGATTTGCAAGCTGTTGATGCGAGGCGAGGTTCGCAGAGCTGAGAGGAAGAAGCGGCCAACCAGCGCACGTGCTTCTTGTAAAAGTCGCGATCCTCGGATTGCCTCCCCTGACCGGAAAGACGGTCCAGCGCCCCGCCAGAGTTGTGCACATCTCCGCCGAGGAAGACCTGGAGCAGGCCCTGGCCACGGCGCTCGCGGCGCGCGGGCCCGAACTGGTCGAGGTGATGACGGAAGCTGAGCTGGTGTGAGCGGGTGGCCAAGCGTGCCGGACCACTCCACCCTGGCCGCTAGCCACTGTCGGGCGGCTGACAGCAGATCGAACTGGGCTTCGGCCTGGAGCAGGCGACATTGCCGGTGATCGGCGAGCTCGCGGGCTTTGCGCTGCCGGGACTTCGACAGGTGTCTCATGTTGGCGGTACGACGCGCGAGCCGCGCCCGGCTTGGTCGCTGCGCCCGGTTACCGGGTCATGGTTCGGCCGCAAGCGCCGAACGCCAAGCCTAGCAAGCGTGTGGGAAGACCTGCAGTGGTGTCCGGTGAAGGGGCCGTGGCTGATCAATCGCTGGCCTTCGGCCACGGCAGCCGGGTGGTGCACGCAATCGAAGCGGTTGGTACCGAGGTCGAGCGCCTGGGCTGACCTGAAGCCGGCAAGCCCAGGGTGCGCCGACTTCAGCCAGCCTCCGGCGTGTCCGAAGTCCCGCCAAGCGCGGCCGAAGGCGGCTGCAGGGCCCACGCCCCCCTAGCTTGACAGTGGCGGATTAGCAGCGGTGGTGATGCAATGCAGCCACCGAACTTCGGAGGAGCCCATGCGCCACCTGCTTGCAATGGCACTTTGCTTGGCAACCCTTCTGGCCCCCGACCGCGCTGCCCGGGCCGAAGTGCTGGCGTCGGTCAACGGGGGCGGTGGCGCTCTCAACCAGTCCAACACGGGTCCGGTGTTCGCTCAGGCCAGCGGCGCACTAAACGACGGCAACTTCGCCATCCAGGGGCAGTCGTATGGCAGCCTGGCCACCGGCGCCATGGGCCTGAAAGTCGCGGCGACGCCCTTCGTCCCGTTGTTGTCGGGTCCGGTGGGCAGTGCCGCTGTCGACCTGTGGGACACGCTGAGGATCTCCGGCCCCGGGACGGCGCCGGTGTTGGTCACGTTCACTTTGGAGCTCGACGCAGCGCTCTATTTCAATCCTTTGCAGGGCAGCCAAGCCGCCAGGATGTTTCTTGGCGCGAACTTCGGCTTCGGCGGCATCAACGAGCGCGGGATCGAGGTCGAACGCGCCCAATCGAAGGATGAAAACGGCGCAGTGACCGTCGACACCATTCAGTGCTGGGGCAGTTGCAGCGGTTTCAATCAGCCGCTGACGACCGCCGGTGTCATAGACGCCACGCTGCAGTTCACCGCACTGCTCAGCCAGAGCATCAACCTGCCCTTCCACGCCCGCTTGCAGGGCAATGTCTACACCAGCATCGGTGCGGTCGGTGTGGTTGACGCGCTGAACACCGCGCAGCTCAGCGTTTCGCTGCCCGCCGGCTACACGCTCAGCTCGGCTTCGGGCGCCTTCCTGACCTCGCCGGTGCCTGAACCGTCTTCGTGGACGCTGATGCTCCTGGGTGCCGCAGCGATCTGCCGGCACCGAACCCGCCGTCTCTCTTGAGGCATCCGCACAGCGGCCGCAACCTCCTCCTCTCACGGCGCAGCGGCAAGCGCCTATGCCGGTGCCGGTCCTGCCGACGGGCGAAGCGGTCAGCGGGGACCGAAGGCCAGCACCGGCTCGGAAGGCGCGTAGGGCTGAAGCCGGCCGCGCTGCAGCCGTTCATGGACACCAGCGGCGCACGCTCCAGGGTCGGACGGGCCCAGTCGATGGACTGGATGTCTTCGCCCTGATTCGGCCGCTGCAGGTCGTGCGCCTTGCCGTAGTCGAGCCCCGACCCGAGCGCACCAACGGCAGTCTCTGGCGGCCCGATGCTTTGGCAGTACAGGTAGACCAGGTCGAGGTCGAGCTGGGCGAGCAAGTCGAGCACCTGCCAGCGCGAAGTCTGCTGCGCGTCGGGCAGCGCGACAAAGCGGGCCTGCAGGCCGGTGAGCAGGGCCGGTAGCAGCTGCCGCCTTCGGTACCGCGCGCATCGTCACGCACCTGGGTTTGCAGGCCCTGTTACCGCCGCGGGCCGCGGGAGCCCGCCCGTAGGTCGCAGCTGCAAGCGGCCTGAGATAGAAGGGCGCTGCGATACCGCAAAGCTGCCTGTGGCGGCCGACTGGAGATGGCCGCAGGACTAAACCGCTATCGCGGTAGGCGCTTCGGCGCCAGTGTGGTGTTTCGTCATCGCGCTGGTTCTGCGAAGTTGTTGATCGAGGCAATCCGCCTCGTTCATCAACGGAGCTGCAACCATGGA
>JBDSMV010000066.1:0-3920 GCA_039915715.1 Rubrivivax sp.
CCGGCGGCGTGCCGATCATCAAGGCGCTGCGCGAAGGGCTGTCGGCCAACCGCATCGAATGGCTGGCCGGCATCATCAACGGCACCACCAACTTCATCCTGTCGGAGATGCGATCGAAGGGGCTCGACTTCGCCACCGTGCTCGCCGAAGCGCAGCGCCTTGGCTATGCCGAGAGCGACCCCACCTTCGACATCGAAGGTGTCGACGCGGCCCACAAGGCGACGCTGATGAGTGCCATCGCCTTCGGTGTGCCGGTGCAGTTCGAGCGCTGTTATGTGGAGGGAATCCGCGCGCTGCAGGCGGCCGACATTCGCTATGCGGAGCAACTGGGCTACCGCATCAAGCTGCTGGGCATCACACGTCGGCGCGACGACGTGGCCGGTGGCGGCATCGAGCTGCGTGTGCACCCGACGCTGGTTCCGTCCACCCGTTTGATTGCCAATGTCGAGGGGGCGATGAACGCGGTGCTGGTGCATGGCGATGCGGTCGGCCCGACGCTGTACTACGGCAAGGGCGCCGGCGCCGAGCCCACGGCCAGCGCCGTGGTCGCCGACTTGGTGGACGTGACACGGCTGCACACGGCAGACCCCGAGAACCGCGTGCCGCACCTTGCTTTTCAGCCGGGCGAACTGCAGGACACGCCGATTCTGGCGATCGACCAGGTGGTGACCGCCTTCTACCTGCGCCTGCAGGTGGCGGACCAGACGGGCGTGTTGGCACGCATCACCGGCATCTTGGCCGACGCGCAGATCTCGATCGACGCTGTGCTGCAGCGCGAAAGCGCGCAGGGTGAACGCCACACCGACCTCATCATCCTGACCCACGACACCGTCGAAGGCCGCATGAACGCAGCACTTGCGCAGATGCAGGCGTTGCCGACGGTGCTGGCGCCGATCGTGCGCATTCGTAAAGAGGAACTGTCATGAGCCTGCTGGCGTGAAGTACATCAGTACCCGCGGCGACACCGCAGGCCGCAGCTTCTGCGAGATCCTGCTCGAAGGCCTGGCGCCCGATGGTGGCCTCTACTTGCCGGTGTCGTATCCGCAGGTCGATGCGGCCACGCTGCAGCGTTGGCGAGCGCTGGAGTATCACGAACTGGCGTTCGAGATCCTGTCGCTCTACATCGACGACATCCCGGCTGCCGACCTGCAGCGGCTTTGCCGCGACACCTACACCGAAGCGGTGTTCGGCACGCCCGAAATCACGCCGCTGAAGGAGCTCGAAGGCGGGCTCTTCCTGCAAGCACTGTCCAACGGCCCGACGCTCGCCTTCAAAGACATGGCGATGCAATTGCTCGGCAATTTGTTCGAATACGAACTGGCGCGCTGCGGGGCAGATCTCAACATTCTCGGTGCCACCTCTGGCGACACCGGCAGCGCCGCCGAATATGCGATGCGTGGCAAGCGCGGCATCAACGTGTTCATGCTGAGCCCGGAAGGCCGCATGAGCCCGTTCCAGCAGGCGCAGATGTTCAGCCTGCAGGACCCGAACATCCACAACATGACGGTGGCCGGCTTTTTCGACGACTGTCAGGACTTGGTCAAGGCGGTCAGCAGCGATCTCGACTTCAAGCGTCGGCTGCGCATCGGCACCGTCAATTCGATCAACTGGGCACGGCTGCTGGCGCAGGTGGTGTATTACTTCCGCGGCTGGATTCTGGCAACGAACGGGGAGACGAACGCAAAGACGAACGAGGCAGCGACCTCGAGCGTCGAACGGGTCAGCTTCTGCGTGCCATCGGGCAACTTCGGCAACGTCTGCGCCGGCCACGTGGCCCGCATGATGGGTCTGCCGATCGAGCTGCTGGTGGTGGCGACCAACGAGAACGACGTGCTGCACGAGTTCTTTCGTACCGGCACCTACCGCGTGCGCAGCAGTGCTGAGACTCTCGAAACCTCGAGCCCGTCGATGGACATCAGCAGGGCCAGCAATTTCGAGCGTTTCGTGTTCGATCTGTTGGGTCGCGATGGCGAGCGTTGTGCCGGCTTGTTCGGTGCCGGTTTGTCAGAGGGTGGCGGGTTCATGCTCGATGCGACCGAGTTCGCGCGCATCGGCGACTTCGGTTTCGTATCCGGGCACAGCACCCATGCCGACCGGTTGGCGACCATTCACCAGACATGGCAGCAGCAGGGGGTGATGGTCGATCCGCACACCGCAGACGGCTTGAAGGTCGCGCACGAACACCTGCAACCTGGCGTGCCGATGGTCGTGCTGGAAACCGCGCTGCCGGCCAAGTTCGCGGTCACGATCCGCGAGGCCACCGGGATCGACCCGCCGCGGCCTGATGCACTGGCAGGGCTTGAAGCGCTGCCGCGCCGGTCGACGCCGATCGCCGCAGACGTGAGGGCGTTGAAAGCCTTCATCGAGGAGCATGCCGGATGAGGCTGCGGAGTCGCTGGCAGACGAAGTGGCAGGCTCGATGAAAGAAGGCCGAGCGATGCTGAGCCTGGACGATGCGCTGGCGCGGTTGGTCGCCGCTGCGCAACCGCATGCCTTGCGATTCGACGTCGGAGCCACGGGTGACGCGGGCGAAACAGGCGATGCCGCGGCCACTGAATTCGTTGACACCTTCGACGCCCTGGGCCGGGTGTTGGCTGCCGATGTGCGGTCGATGATCGACGTGCCGCCCGAGGACAACACCTCGATGGACGGCTATGCGATGCGCAGCGCCGATGTGGCGGCTGCCGGCACGGTATTGCCGGTGTCGCAGCGCATCCCCGCCGGCCATGTCGGCCAGCCACTCGAGCCCGGCACGGCCGCGCGCATCTTTACCGGCGGGCAGGTGCCGGTGGGCGCCGATGCGGTCGTGATGCAGGAGCAGTGCGAAGCCGTCGCTACCGCCGGTGCCACTGGTGAGCTGGGCTCGGTGCGGATCGACACGGTGCCGCAGTCCGGGCAATGGATCCGCCGCCGCGGCGAAGACGTGGCCAACGGCGCAGTGGTGCTGCATGCCGGGCGGCGGCTGACACCCCAGGCGCTGGGCCTGGCGGCGTCGGTGGGCGCCGGCCGCCTGACGGTGTGGCGCCGACTGCGGGTCGCGATCTTCTCGACCGGTGACGAATTGATGATGCCCGGCGAGCCATTGCGCCCCGGGGCCATCTACAACTCGAACCGCTACACCCTGCGCGCACTGCTGCAGTCCGCTGGCTGCGAAGTCGACGATCTCGGCATCGTCGTCGACACTTTGAGCGCCACACGTGCTGCGCTGCGTCGCGCCGCAGCGGGCAACGATCTCGTGGTCACCTGCGGCGGCGTGTCGGTTGGCGAAGAAGACCACCTGAAGCCGGCGGTCGAAGCCGAAGGCAGCCTGGAGCAGTGGCAGATCGCCATCAAGCCGGGCAAACCGCTGGCGTTCGGCCGTATCCGGCGCAACGCCGCCGCAGCGGCCGCTGCGGGTGATGGGGCCACCAACGTCGGCTCAGCGCTTTTCATCGGCCTGCCCGGCAACCCGGTGTCGGCGTTCGTGACCCATGTGTTGGCGGTCAGCACGGTGTTGCGGGTGCTGCAGCGCATGGAACCATCGCTGCCGCCTGGCTTGCCGATGCGGGCCGACTTCGATTGGCCCAAGCCCGACCGGCGACGCGAATTCCTGCGGGTCCAGATCAATGCCGACGGCGGGCTCGACCTGTTTCCGAACCAGAGTTCCGGCGTGCTGACCTCCACCGTATGGGCTGACGGGTTGGTGGACAACCCGCCGCAACGAGCCATCGAACGCGGCGACAACGTGCGTTTCCTGCCGCTGTCTGAACTGGTGGCACGCTGATGTCGGTCACGCTGCAAGTGCGCTACTTCGCGTCGCTGCGCGAGGCGCTGGGGCCGTCGGAATCGGTCTCGCTGGAAAATGGCGCGACGCTGGGTCAACTGCGCGATGCGCTGTTGGCCCGCGGCGGGCGCCATGCCGAGGTGCTGGCGCGCGACCG
>JBDSMV010000232.1:0-6969 GCA_039915715.1 Rubrivivax sp.
GACGAACCTGTGCCGCCGCGTGCGCAGCACGGCCGACCGGCGGGTGGTGCAGGTCGAATTGACCGACGAGGGCAGGGGCGCGGTGGCCGCGGTGCCAGCGGTGCTGGCCGACGTGATGAATGCCCACCTGGCAGGGTTCACTGCCGCCGAGCACCAGCAGCTGCTGGGCCTGCTCAAGCGCATCGCTGCCAACAACGAAGCCTTGCGCCACGGTGGTTGAAACCGTCCGCTCACCTTCTGGCACAGCCAACCCACCCCACACCTCCATCGGGTCATCCATGAAGTTCCCATTCCTACATCTGCCCACCGGCACCGCCGGGGATGCAGCCACGCCGAACGAAGGCAGCGCTGCCGAAACGCCCCGCGCCGACTGCCCGCGCGTGGCGGCGGCGCTGGCCACCGCTGCCAGTGCCCTGCTGGGCGCGGCCGTGCTGGTGCTGGGCGGATGTGCGAACCCGTCGGGCATCGCACCGCATGCCAGGCTGATCGATCCGGCCCGGGTCGGACTCTCTGGCGCTGCAGCAGCGCCTTCCACGGGTACGGCAGCGGTCGCCGCAGCCGAACTGCATCCCGACTGGTGGCGCAGCTTCGGCGACACGCAGTTGGACGCTCTGGTGACGCGGGCCCTGGCCGACAGCCCTTCGCTGCAGGTGGCGGTAGCGCGGCAGGCGCGCGCGGCGGCGGTGGTGGACAGTGCGCAGGCCGCCGACGGCCCGCAGGTCAACGGCAGTGCCGACGTGGCGCGCCAGCGTTACAGCCGCAACAGCATCGTGCCGCCGCCGCTGGCAGGCTCGGTGCGCACGCTGGCCACCCTGCAGGCCAGTGCGTCGTGGGAGCTGGACTTTTTCGGCCGCAACCGCTCGGCCATCGAAGCCGCGGTCGGTACGCGCCGTGCGGCCGAGGCCGAACTGCAGGCCGCCCGCATCCTGATCGCGAGCCAGGTGTCGCGCAGCTATGTGCAACTGGCGCGACTGTTTGAACAACGCCGGGTGGCCGAACGCACGCTGTCGCAGCGCCAGGAAATCCTGTCGCTGATCGATCAGCGCGTGCGCGGCGGGCTCGACACCAATGTCGAGCTGCGCCAGGGCCAGGTCGCGCTGCCGGAAACCCGGCTGCTGATCGAGGAGCTGGACGAGCAGATCGTGCTGGTGCGCCATGCACTGGCGGCGCTGACGGCGCAGGCGCCGGATGCGCTGGCCTCGCTGACGCCGGCTGCCGCGTCGCTGCGGCCGATGGCGCTGCCGGCCACGGTGCCGGCCGATCTGCTGGGCCGCCGGGCCGACATCAACGCCGCGCGCTGGCGCATCGAAGCGGCTGCAGCCGACTTCAAGGTGGCGCGGGCGCAGTTCTATCCCAACATCAACCTGACCGCCTTCGTGGGCCTGACCAGCATTGGCCTCGACCGGCTCTTGCGTTCCAGCAGCGAGCAATGGGGCGTGGGCCCGGCGCTGCGGCTGCCGATCTTCGACAACGGCCGCTTGCGGGCCGGCTTGTCGGGCCGCGCTGCCGATGTCGATGCGGCCATCGAGTCCTACAACGGCGCCGTGGTCGAAGCGGTGCATGACGCCGCCGACCAGATCGCCAGCCTGCAGTCGCTGGCGCGCCAGCAGTTGCAGCAGGCCGATGCCGAAGCCACCGCCGAAGATGCCTACCGCCTGGCCACGCAGCGCTACAAGGCCGGCCTCAGCACCTACGTGACGGTGCTGAACGCTGAAGCGTCGCTGCTGAACCAGCGTCGCCTGGCGGCCGATCTGCAAGCTCGCACGCTCGACAGCCAGATCGTGCTGGCCCGCGCCCTGGGTGGCGGCTGGCAACCATCCGACGGCGTTGCGCCTGCGGCCCCGACCCAGCCGACGAGTGGAGTGCTGTGATGAACACCGATGACCGCAACAACGATCAGGCCTCAGTGTCTGTTCCAGCTCCAGCTCCAGCTCCAGCTCCAGCTCCAGCTCCTGCTCCTGCTCCTGCTCCTGCTCCTGCACCTGCACCTGCACCTGCACCTGCACCCGCCCCGGCACCCAACCCGAATCGCAAGAAGGCGCTGCTGGCGGTGACCGCGCTGGTGGCGGTGTGCGGCATCGCCTACGGCGCCTACTGGGCGCTGGTGCTGAACCACTACGAGAGCACCGACAACGCCTATGTGCAGGGCAACGTGGTGCAGGTCACGCCGCAACTGGGCGGCACCGTCACGGCCATCAAGGTCGACGACACCGACCATGTCAAAGCCGGCCAGTTGCTGGTGACACTCGACCCCGCCGACGCGCAGGTGGGGGTCGAGCAAGCCGAAGCGCAACTGGCGCAGACCACCCGCGAAGTGCGCACCCTGTATGCCAACAACAGCACCTTGCAAGCGCAGATCGCATTGCGCACCGCCGATCTGGCCAAGGCCGAGAGCGAGCTGGTGCGGGCTCAGAGCGATGTCGACCGGCGTGCCCCGCTGGTGGCCGGCGGCGCGGTCGGCAAGGAAGAATTCGAGCATGTGAAGTCGCAGCTGACGGCGGTGCGCAGCAGCGTGGCCGCGGCCCGCTCCGCGGTGCAGGCGGCCAGGGAACAACTGGCATCCAACGAAGTGCTGACCCAGGGCACGGCGGTCGAGCAGCACCCGAACGTGCTGCGCGCGGCGGCGCGCGTGCGGGAAGCCACGCTGGCGCTGAGCCGGGTCGAGTTGCGTTCGCCGGTCGACGGCTACATCGCGCGACGCAATGTGCAACTGGGCCAGCGCGTGGCCGCTGGTGCGCCGTTGATGTCGGTGGTGGCGCTTGACACGGTCTGGATCGAGGCCAACTTCAAGGAAAGCCAGTTGCAGAACCTGCGCATCGGCCAACCGGTGGAAGCGGTGGCCGATGTCTACGGCAAGAGCGTGACCTATCGCGGCAACGTCGAAGGCCTGGGTGCGGGCACCGGAGCCGCGTTCGCGCTGCTGCCGGCCCAGAACGCCACCGGCAACTGGATCAAGGTCGTGCAGCGGGTGCCGGTGCGCGTGGCGCTCGACCCGGCTGAGCTTGCGAAGCACCCGCTGCGGGTCGGCCTGTCGATGGATGTGCGGGTCGACATCCACAACACCGACGGACGCGTGCTGGCGCTGTCGTCGGAACCCGAGCCCGTGCCTGAAACGGCACCCGCTGCAGCCCCGTCGACGACCGCTGCGGTCGAGCGGGCGCGAGTCGATGCCCGCGTGCGCCGCATCGTGGCGGCGAACGGTGGCGGTGGCTCGCGGGCGCAGTCTGGCGACCGGGCGCTGCCGAGCGACACCAGCCGCAGGGCCGCTCAGGCGGTGGCTGCGGGCAAGGCCGGCAGCGCAGGTGCCGTGTCGGTGGCCGCGCAGTGACTTCCGGGTTCGCCACCGCCTGTCATTGACGATGTCTGCCACCTCCGCCTCCGTCGCAGTCGCCGCGCGGCCAATCCCGCCCGCGCCGCCGCCGGCATCAGCTTCGACATCGACATCGGCCAAGCCGCCGGCGTTCGCGCCGCTGCAGGGCGGCCAGCTGGTGCTCGGCACCATCGCGCTGTCTTTGGCCACGTTCATGAACGTGCTCGACACCTCGATCGCCAATGTCTCGATCCCCGCCATCTCGGGCGACATGGGGGTCAGCCCCACGCAAGGCACCTGGGTCATCACCTCGTTCGCGGTTGCCAATGCGATCTCGGTGCCGCTGACGGGATGGCTCACGCAACGTTTCGGCCAGGTGCGTTTGTTCACGACGAGCGTGCTGTTGTTCGTGATCGCGTCGTGGCTGTGCGGGCTGGCACCCAACATCGAAACGCTGATCGGCTTCCGCGTGTTGCAGGGGCTGGTGGCCGGGCCGATGATCCCGTTGTCGCAGACCTTGCTGCTGGCCAGCTACCCGAAGGCCAAGGCGGGCATGGCGATGGCGATGTGGGCCATGACGGTGCTGGTGGCGCCGGTGGCGGGGCCGCTGCTGGGCGGCACCATCACCGACAACATCAGCTGGCCGTGGATCTTCTACATCAACATTCCGGTGGGTTTGTTCGCTGCCTTTCTGACCTGGTCGATCTACAGCAAGCGTGACCCCGGACCGCGCCGCGTGCCACTGGATGTGGTCGGACTCGGGCTTCTGATCCTGTTCGTCGGTTCGATGCAGGTCATGATCGACAAGGGCAAGGAGCTGGACTGGTTCTCGTCGTCGCAGATCGTGATGCTGACGGTGGTGGCGGTGGTGGCCTTTCTGTTCTTCCTGGCCTGGGAGCTGACCGACAAGCACCCGGTGGTCGACCTGCGGCTCTTCGGGCGGCGCAACTTCACCACCGGCACGCTGTCGCTGTCCATCGCTTACGGACTCTTTTTCGGCAACGTGGTGCTGCTGCCGTTGTGGTTGCAGCAATGGATGGGCTACACCGCCACCTGGGCCGGGCTTGCGACCGCGCCGGTGGGGTTGTTGGCGATCATCCTGAGCCCGTGGGTGGGCAAGAACGTCGGCCGCATCGATCCGCGCAAACTGGCCACGGTGGCCTTCGTCGGCTTTGCCGCGATCCTGTGGATGCGGTCGCAATTCAGCACCCAGGCCGACTTCTGGACCATCATGATTCCCACCCTGCTGCAGGGCGCGGCGATGGCGTTCTTCTTCATCCCGCTGCAGGCGATCGTGTTCTCGGGCCTGCCACCCGAACGCATGCCTTCGGCCGCCGGCTTGTCGAACTTCGTGCGCATCACCGCCGGTGCGGTCGGCACGTCGCTGTTCACCACGCTGTGGTCCAGCCGCGCGGCGCTGCACCATGCGCAATTGTCGGAATCGATCAACAACGGCAATGCCGCTGCGGTGCAGACGCTGGCGCAGTTGCGGGCCACCGGGCTCGACGAGCAGCAAGCGCTGCAGGCCATCAACCGCATGATCGACCAGCAGGCCTACACGCTGGCGGCCACCGATGTGTTCTATCTGTCGTCGGTGCTGTTCCTGCTGCTGGTGGGCCTGCTGTGGCTGTCCAATCCGGTGGCATCAGCCGACGGTGCCGAAGCCGCTGGCGGGGCGCATTGATGTCACAAACCCATGCCGTCTGACGACCTGGCGGTGATCACCGCGTCGCCTGCGGCTTCGCTGCTGCTGGCGGCGATGGTGCTGGTGAGCCTGAATGCGCTGTTCCGCCAACCCGACTGGATCGACCGCGGGGTGTTCCGGCCCTATTGGCTGTTCCGCCGCAACGAATGGGGCACGCTCGTCAGCAGCGCCTTCCTGCATGCCGACCTGACGCACCTGTTCTTCAACGGCTTCACCTTCTGGGCCTTCGGCTTCGGCCTCGAACGTGCCATCGGCACGCCCAAGTTCATTGCGCTCTATCTGATCGGTTTGCTGGCCAGCGATGCGTTGACCTGGCTGCAGCACCGCAGCGATGCCGGCTACCGCACCCTGGGCGCTTCGGGTGCCATCGGCGCGGTGCTGTTCGCGTCGATCGTCTATGTGCCGCAGGCGTCGATCTTCATCCTGCCGATTCCGGTGCCGATTCCGGCGCCGTTGTTCGCGGTGGTCTACCTGGCTTACAGCATCTGGGCTTCCCGGCGCGGCGGCGGGCGCGTCAACCACGACGCCCACATCGGTGGGGCCGTTGCGGGCGTGGTGTTCGTGCTGCTGGTGGATCCACAGGCGGCGCTTGCAGCGTGGCGCTGGTTGGTCAGCTGAATGACGAGCTGACCGAGGTGGTGAAGTCCGGCCGAGCCCGCAGTGCCGGCCCGCGTCTGCCACAGTCGTGGTCATGACGTCCCGCCGCCGGAAGATCGTTGTCGCCACCGCCGTGCTGTTGTTGCTGGCCGCGGCAGTGACGTGGTGGATCCAGCGCCCGGCCACACCACCACCGCCGAAGTACCGCACCGCTGCCGTCGACCGCGGCCCGATCACGCAGGTGGTGATGGCCACCGGCACCCTGCAGCCGGTGGTCACGGTCACCGTGGGCACGCAGGTCAGCGGCACCGTGCTGGAGCGGCTGGCGGACTTCAACGACCCGGTCAAGCGCGGGCAGGTGCTGCTGCGGCTCGACCCGTCGAACCTGCAGGCGCGGCTGCGGCAGGCGCAGGCCCAGCGCGCCGCCGCGCAGGCCGCACTGACGCTGGCCGAAGCCACCCTCGAACGCAACCAGAAGCTGGTCGGCCAGGGGTTCATCTCGGCGCTGGCGCTGGATCAGAGCCGGCGCGAGCAGGCCGCCGCATCCGCCAACGTGGCGCTGGCGCAGGCGCAGGTGGACGCCGCCCGCACCGACGTCGACAACAGCGTCATCCGGAGCCCCATCGACGGCATCGTGCTGCGGCGAAACATCGATGTCGGGCAGACCGTGGCCGCCAGCTTCCAGACCCCGGAGCTGTACCTGATCGCCAAGGACCTGAAGCAGATGGAGATCCACACCAGCGTCAGCGAAGCCGATGTGGGGCAGATCACCAAGGGCCTGCCGGCGCGCTTCACGGTCGACGCCTGGCCGGACACCGAGTTCGCAGGCGTGGTGGAACAGTTCAGGCTGAATGCCGCCAACAACAACGGCATCGTCACCTACGACGTGATCGTGTCGGTCGACAACAGCGATGGCCGTCTCAAGCCGGGCATGACCGCGCAGGTGCGGGTGGTGCTGCAGAGCAAGACCGGGGTGTTGCGGCTGCCGACCGCGGCGTTGCGCTTTCAGCCCGACGACGATGAACGCAAGGCGATTGCGGCTGCGGCAAAAAGTGAGGCATCGGCGCCGGCCACTACAGCCGCGAGTTCGGCTTCGGCATCGTCTGCAGGCGCGGCCTCACCGTTCAGCGACGACGGGGTGCTGTCGGCCACCCGCGGCGGGCAACGCATCTACCGGGTCTGGACCGTCGGCGCCGGGCAGTTGCCGGTGCCGCACGAAGTCACGGTCGGCATCTCCAACACCCGCTACACCGAGTTGCAGCAGTTGCTGAGCGGCAGCTTGAAAGCCGGTGATGCGTTGATCACGCGCCGCATCGCTGCCGATTCGGCGGGTTCGCGGCCGTGAGCCCTGCGGAGG